>NZ_JBEOXU010000083.1:0-26888 GCF_040296725.1 Streptomyces sp. NPDC002044 | reverse complement strand
CGCCGTACCCGGGGCCGCCGGGCCGGGCGGTCCCGGACGCGGGGGTGTCGTCGCCGCGGCCGTCGCCCGGAGCGTGCTCCGCGCCGTAGCCGGTGCGGGGGCCGTCTCCCGGGTCGTCGCCGCCGGGCCCGTGGTCCGGGTGCGGCGCCGGCTTCGGCGTGGTGCGGCCCCGCACCGCGAGGTGCCCCTCCAGGTCGGGGGCGACCGCCAGCGGGGCCGGGCTCCCGGCCGCGAGGCGCAGGGTGGACTCGCCGACCCGCAGCAGCGCGCCCGGGGGCAGGGCCACCGGCCGGGGGCCCACGGGGGAGCCGTCGAGGGTGGTGCCGTTCGTCGAGTTCAGGTCGGCCACCGAGACCCGGCCGTCCGCCGTCACCGTGACCGCGCAGTGCATCCGGGACACGTCCGGGTCGTCCAGCGGGACGTCGGCGTCGGCGGAGCGCCCGACGCGGATCTGTCCGCTGTGCAGCAGGTGCACCCCGCCCGCGTCGGGCCCGGCCACCACGTGCAGCTGGGGCGCCCCGAGGCCGTCCTCCGGCAGTACGTCCGGGACGGGCGCGTGCAGCGCCAGCACCGCCCCGTCGACCAGCGGGGGCTCGCCGAGAACCCGGCGCTGGAGGTCGAGCCGCTCCGCGCCGGCGTACAGCACGACCGTGCCGCCGGTGTCGGGGCCGCCGACGGTCGCCGCGAGCCCGGAGGCGACGGCGGCCAGGGCCGTCCCCGCGGGCGCGGTGACGAGCACGTCACAGCTCGCGGGGGCGGTCGCGCTCTGGTGGCCGCTGCGCGACCCGAGGACGGTCAGCCGGATCTGCATCGCAGTCAGCGGTCCCTTCTGCGCGGTGCGTGCGCCCGGCAGGGGAATCGCGGGACATGGCTGCCCGGTCACCCCCCACCCGGCACGGACGCGTCGTCCGGTCAGGTCTGCCGGAAGGCGGGGCTCCCGTCCCGTGCCGTCCGTACGGGTGCATCCTCGCACCTGTCGCCGACAACACGCCCGGCACCCGGCAACAAGTGATCTTGATCGGCGCCGGGGTGGTCCGGCCTACGTCGGGATCCGGACAGCGGGCCCGGGAAAGCGGGGAAAATCGCCCCCGGCATACCCGGCGAACATCACCCTCCGTACATATGTGCGGCAACCAACCTCCGTCGCCCGGCGTCTTCCCCGGGGACACCCCCTAGAGTGGGCCGGAAAACCCATCGATGGACGGCGGCGCGAAAACGTGCCGGCACGACGACAGCAGGGAGCGCGAGACGTGCGGCCAGTCGGCAGCAAGTACCTGCTCGAAGAGCCGCTCGGGCGCGGCGCCACGGGCACCGTCTGGCGTGCCCGCCAGCGGGAGGCCGCGGGTGCGGAGGCGGCCGTCGCCGGTCATCCCGGCGAGACCGTGGCCATCAAGGTCCTCAAAGAGGAACTGGCCCACGACCCCGACATCGTCATGCGCTTCCTGCGCGAGCGCTCGGTCCTGCTGCGCCTGACGCACCCCAACATCGTGCGCACGCGCGACCTCGTCGTCGAGGGCGACCTGCTCGCGCTGGTCATGGACCTCATCGACGGACCCGACCTGCACAAGTACCTCCGCGAGAACGGCCCCTTCACCCCCGTCGCCGCGAGCCTGCTGACCGCCCAGATCGCGGACGCGCTCGCCGGCAGCCACGCCGACGGGGTGGTCCACCGCGACCTCAAGCCCGCCAACGTGCTGCTCGACGAGCGCGGCGGGCAGATGAAGCCGATGCTGACCGACTTCGGCATCGCCCGCCTCGCGGACTCCCCGGGCCTGACCCGTACGCACGAGTTCGTCGGCACCCCGGCCTACGTCGCCCCCGAGTCCGCCGAGGGCCGCCCGCAGACCTCCGCCGTCGACATCTACGGCGCGGGCATCCTGCTGTACGAGCTGGTCACCGGACGCCCGCCGTTCGCCGGCGGCACCGCGCTCGAAGTGCTCCACCGCCACCTCAGCGAGGAGCCGCAGCGCCCCTCGACCCTGCCCGAGCCGCTCTGGACCGTCATCCAGCGCTGCCTGAGCAAGGAGCCCGACGAGCGCCCCAGCGCCGAGAGCCTGGCCCGCGGCCTGCGCGTGGTCGCCGCCGGCATCGGCGTGCACTCCGCGCCCTCCGAAGTGGAGGCCGCGCTCGGCGTCGGCGCACTGCTCGCCCCCGACCCCTCGCCCGCTCCGGTCCCCGCGACCCCGGGCGTCGGCGACGCCACCCAGGTCCTGCCCGCCTCCGCGGGCTCGCCCATGGGCGGCTACGACCCGAACGGCATGACCAGCGTCCTGCCCCCGATCGGCGCGGCCGACGCGACCTCCGTGCTGCCGAGCACCGGGCCCGCGGGCGCCGCCGACCCGACGTCGGTGATGCCTCCCGTACAGCGGCCGGACCAGCCGCACCCGTGGGAGTCGCAGATGCGCGCCGTCCGCGACCGCAACGAGCAGACGCAGATGCAGTACCTCGACCCGGGCGAGGACCCGCTGCGCCGGCGCCCGCAGCGGCAGGCGCCCCCGCCGCCCCCGCCGCAGCAGCGGCCCCAGCAGCGGCCCCCGCAGGGCGCGCAGCAGCAGCAGCCGTACCGCCAGGGCCCGCCGCCGCAGCAGTACCAGCAGCCGCAGCAGCCCCCGTACCAGCCGCAGCAGCAGTACGCGCCCCCGCCGCCCCAGCACTACCAGCCGCAGCAGCACCAGCCCCAGCAGTACCAGCAGCCGCAGCAGGCGCAGCAGCCCCAGTACCGGCAGCCGCAGCAGCCCCCGCAGGGCCCGCCGCCGCAGCAGCGGCCGCCGCGGGAGCCCCGCGAACCCCGGGAGCCCCGCCGCCGCAGCGCCAACCCGGTGCGGATCCCCGGCCTCGGCTGCCTCAAGGGCTGCCTGGTCATGGTCCTGCTGTTCTTCGTCGCGGGCTGGCTGGTCTGGGAGCTGACCCCCCTCCAGGAGTGGGTCGGCACCGGCCGCGGCTGGTGGGACCAGCTGTGGACGTGGGGCACCGATGCCGCCGACTTCCTCGGCTCCATCGGCGACTCCACGGGCTCCGGGAGCTCCGGCGCGCCCTGAACCGGGCCGTCGTAGTGCCGAGTTCGTGGATTTGTCGACTTCTGGGACGTGATTTCGCCCCAAGAAGTGAAGGTCGCCGTGAATCGGGCCCCCTACTGGCTTCCAACCCCCACCCGGCCGCGTAGCTTTGGTGCGTACGCCAGCCGCTGAGGGAGCAGTCGTGGCACGGAAGATCGGCAGCCGGTACACCGCGCACCAGATCCTGGGGCGCGGCAGCGCGGGCACGGTGTGGCTGGGCGAGGGGCCGGAAGGCCCCGTCGCCGTCAAACTGCTGCGCGAGGACCTCGCGTCCGACCAGGAGCTGGTCGGACGGTTCGTCCAGGAGCGCAGCGCGCTGCTCGGCCTGGAGCACCCGCACGTCGTCTCCGTCCGCGACCTCGTCGTCGACGGCAACGACCTCGCCCTCGTCATGGACCTCGTCCGCGGCACCGACCTGCGCACGCGCCTCGACCGCGAGCGGCGGCTCGCGCCCGAGGCGGCCGTGGCGATCGTCGCCGATGTCGCCGACGCGCTGGCCGCGGCCCACGCGGCCGGGGTCGTGCACCGGGACGTCAAGCCCGAGAACGTGCTGCTCGACATGCAGGGCCCGCTCGGCCCCGGCGGATCCCACCCGGCACTGCTGACGGACTTCGGCGTCGCCAAGCTGATCGACTCCCCGCGGCGGGCCACCACGGGCCGGGCCTCGGCCCCGACCACCCGCATCATCGGCACCCCGGACTACCTGGCCCCCGAGATCGTGGAGGGCCTGCCCCCGCGGGCGGCCGTCGACATCTACGCCCTGGCCACCGTCCTGTACGAGCTGCTGGCCGGGTTCACCCCGTTCGGCGGCGGCCACCCCGGCGCGGTGCTGCGCCGGCACGTGACCGAGACGGTCGTCCCGCTGCCCGGGATCCCCGACGAACTGTGGCAGCTCGTCGTGCAGTGCCTGGCCAAGGCCCCGGCGTCGCGGCTGCGGGCCTCGGAGCTGTCGGCCCGGCTGCGCGACCTGCTGCCGATGCTGGCCGGGATGCCTCCGCTGGACGTGGACGAGCCCGACGACGTCGGTCCGGGCGAACCGGAGCCCGAGGAGCCGCCCGCCGACCCGGTGCGGCGCCGCGGCGTGGTTCCGCTGGTGCCGGGCTCCGCGACCGACTCCAACCGGGACACGCACACCTCGATGCGGGTACCGGGTCCGGACGAGCTGGCGGGCGGCGCGCTCGGCACCGCCCGCGTCCCGAGACCGGCCGGCGGCCACCGCCCCGGCGCGGCCCGGCACCGTGCCGAGGCCGCGCGCAAGCGGCGGCTGGTGCTGTCCGCGTCGGCGCTGGCGCTCACCGCCGTGGTGGGGGTCGGCACGTGGCTCGCGCTCTCCGGCGGCGAGGAGACCCCGCCGCCGCGGGACACCAAGAACTCGGGCACCCGCTCCCCGTAGCCGCGCCCCGAGGACGCGCCCCGTTGGCCGCGCCCCCGTAGCCGCTCCTCCCGGGGCGCGGTTCCGTTACGCCGCCACCAGCTCCGGGTGCCAGCGGCGGGCCACCGCCGGGTGGGCCCGTACCCAGCCCTTCAGCTCGTTGCGGCCGTACTCCGCGTGCAGCGGGTTCCCCGCGTCGTGCGCCACCCCGGGCGCCGCCCGCAGGTAGTCGCCCGGGACGGTCTCCACCACCGCGTCCAGCCGCGGGTTGTAGAAGAACGGTACCGAGTAGCGCTCCATCGACCCCGGCGGGCTGACCACCCGGTGGTCGGTCGCCGTCAGGTAGCCCTCGGTCGCGATCTCCAGGAGCTCGCCCAGGTTGACCACGAAGGCCCCGGGCAGCGGCGGCACGTCCAGATAGCCGCCGTCGCGGACCACTTGGAGCCCGCCGACCGAGTCCTGGAGCAGCAGGGTGAGGAATCCGTAGTCCTTGTGGGCGCCCACGCCCTGGTCGGTGCCGGACGGGGCCGAGCCGGGGTAGCGGATCAGCTTGGTGTGCAGGTGCGGCCGGTCCGCGAAGGCCGCGTCGAAGAAGCCGGCCGGAGCGCCGATCGAGGCCAGCAGTTCCCGGAGCAGCCGGTGGGCCACCGAGGCCAACCGGGCCTGCCACTGCAGTACGGCGCCGCGCAGCTCGGGCAGGGCCGCGGGCCACTGGTTGGGCCCCTCCAGCCACAGGTACGCCGGATCGTCCGGCCCCAGCGCCGGCGCGGGCCGCTCGGCGCCCACGTCCAGCTGGTCGCGCCAGTCCGAGGCCCCGCCGGTCAGCTCGGAGCCGATGCGGGTGTAGCCGCGGAAGTGCGGGGAGCGCAGGTTGCTCACGGCGAGCCGGTCGGCCTCCGGGAGGGCGAAGAACGCCCTGGTGAGTTCCAGGATCCGGGCGGTCTCGGCATCGGTGACGCCGTGCCCGGTCAGGTGCAGGAATCCGGTGTCCCGGGCGGCCGCGTGCAGCTCGTTCAGGAAGACGGCCCGCAGGGCCGGGTCGTCGGCCCGGGAGAGGTCCAGGACG
This sequence comes from Streptomyces sp. NPDC002044, assembly GCF_040296725.1. Classification (NCBI taxonomy): domain Bacteria; kingdom Bacillati; phylum Actinomycetota; class Actinomycetes; order Kitasatosporales; family Streptomycetaceae; genus Streptomyces; species Streptomyces sp. NPDC002044. Next base: position 21,394 of record NZ_JBEOXU010000083.1, on the reverse strand, counting down.
GGGAGGGTGTGCGCGGACGGCATGACGGCTCCGTTTCGGATGTCACGGGGTCCTGTTCCCAGAGGTGGCGGGGCCGCGGGTGGAGGGGGCCGCCGGCAGGGGTGGCGCCGGGACCGTGGGCCGCGTGCAGGACCCAAGTCGGATCGGGGTGGATCAGGCTCGGTGAGGGTCCGGCGGCTGACAGCCCGTCGTCGTGACGCGCATGAGGTCCACGTGACGCCGCTTGACGAGGCGCGTGACGACGAGAACGGTCATAACGTGAGCGTACGCCCGTACGACCCGCCACCAGTACGGGTGATTCGGCCTGCCCGGACGGCGGCCTCCGGGGACCGGCTACGCTGGACCCGTGGCAGTCGTCGATGTTTCCGAAGAGCTGAAGTCCCTCTCCTCGACCATGGGGTCGATCGAGGCCGTCCTGGACCTCGACAAGCTGAGGGCCGATATCGCCGTGCTCGAGGAGCAGGCCGCCGCGCCGTCCCTGTGGGACGACCCGGAGGCCGCCCAGAAGATCACGAGCAAGCTTTCGCACCTCCAGGCCGAGGTCCGCAAGACCGAGACCCTGCGCGGGCGCATCGATGACCTCGCGGTCCTCTTCGAGCTCGCCCAGGAGATGGACGACGCGGACACCCTCGTCGAGGCCGAGGCCGAGCTGATCTCCGTCCGCAAGGCGCTGGACGAGATGGAGGTCCGCACCCTGCTCTCCGGCGAGTACGCCGAGCGCGAGGCCCTGGTCAACATCCGTGCCGAGGCCGGAGGCGTCGACGCCTCCGACTTCGCCGAGCGCCTCCAGCGCATGTACCTGCGCTGGGCCGAGCGGCACGGCTACCCGACCGAGATCTACGAGACCTCCTACGCGGAGGAGGCCGGCATCAAGTCGACCACCTTCGTCGTCAAGGCCCCGTACGCCTACGGCACCCTCTCCGTCGAGCAGGGCACCCACCGCCTCGTGCGCATCTCGCCCTTCGACAACCAGGGCCGCCGCCAGACCTCCTTCGCGGGCGTCGAGGTGCTGCCGGTCGTCGAGTCCAGCGACCACGTCGAGATCGACGAGGGCGAACTGCGCGTCGACGTGTACCGCGCCTCCGGCCCCGGCGGCCAGGGCGTCAACACCACCGACTCGGCCGTGCGCATCACGCACCTCCCGACCGGCATCGTCGTCTCCTGCCAGAACGAGCGCTCGCAGATCCAGAACAAGGCCAGCGCCATGAACGTCCTCCAGGCCAAGCTGCTGGAGCGGCGCCGCCAGGAGGAGAAGGACAGGATGGACGCCCTGAAGGACGGCGGCAGCTCCTGGGGCAACCAGATGCGCTCCTACGTCCTGCACCCGTACCAGATGGTCAAGGACCTGCGGACGGAGTTCGAGGTCGGCAACCCGCAGGCCGTTCTCGACGGCGAGATCGACGGCTTCCTGGAGGCCGGGATCCGCTGGCGCAAGCAGCAGGAGCAGACCGCCTAGAGCGGTCGAGCAGTCGACGAGTCCGGATCCGCGAGCCGTACGGGCTCCCGGACCGGAGAAGGGCCCGGACACCTGCCTACAGGTGTCCGGGCCCTTCGTCCTGCCGGGGGTGATCGGTGCGCGGCGCGTCCGCGCCGGCGTCCGCCTCCTACGCGGTCTGCTGGACCACGAGGGCCAGCGCCGCCACGAGGACCACCATGAGCGCGATCAGCGTCACGGGGTTCAGGCCGGAGAAGGGGCCCTCGTGCTCCCGCTGGAGGCGCTCCCGGTTCGCCCGGCACACCGGGCAGCGGCCCTGGCTGACGGGTGCGGCACAGTTCGCGCACACGAGCCGGTCATATGTCATGCGCTCCTCCTCTCGCCCTCGGTTCCGCTTGGTACAACGGCGGCGGGAACCGGTCCGTTCCCCCTACCACTGTGCCAGCTTCCCCGGCATTCGGCGCGGCCCCTCCGGGGGGTCCCGGCCGGGACCCCTCCGGACCAGGGGATAAAACGGGCAACTCCGGATGCCGGGTCCACACCCCGCGCCCGTTCGCGTATGGTCACGCACACCTACTCCCGGCGACCGTGGTGCATCCGTGATCCGATTCGACAGCGTTTCCAAGTCCTACCCGAAGCAGAACCGCCCCGCACTCAGAGATGTCTCCCTGGACATCGCGAAGGGCGAGTTCGTCTTCCTGGTCGGCTCCTCCGGCTCCGGCAAGTCCACCTTCCTGCGGCTGATCCTGCGCGAGGAGCGGGCGAGCCACGGCCAGGTGCACGTCCTCGGCAAGGACCTCGCCAAGCTCTCCAACTGGAAGGTCCCGCAGATGCGGCGCCAGCTGGGGACCGTCTTCCAGGACTTCCGGCTGCTGCCCAACAAGACGGTGGCCGAGAACGTCGCCTTCGCGCAGGAGGTCATCGGCAAGCCCCGGGGCGAGATCCGCAAGGCGGTCCCGCAGGTGCTGGAGCTGGTGGGCCTCGGCGGCAAGGAGCAGCGGATGCCCGGCGAGCTCTCCGGCGGTGAGCAGCAGCGCGTGGCCATCGCCCGCGCCTTCGTCAACCGCCCGGCCCTGCTGATCGCGGACGAGCCCACGGGCAACCTCGACCCGCAGACCTCCGTCGGCATCATGAAGCTGCTGGACCGGATCAACCGGACCGGCACCACCGTGATCATGGCGACGCACGACCAGCAGATCGTCGACCAGATGCGCAAGCGCGTCATCGAACTCGAACAGGGCCGTCTCGTACGCGACCAGTCGCGCGGCGTCTACGGCTACCAGCACTGAAAGGACGCCATGCGCGCCCAGTTCGTCATGTCGGAGATCGGCGTCGGCCTCCGTCGCAATCTCACCATGACCTTCGCGGTCATCATCTCCGTGGCCCTGTCGCTGGCCCTGTTCGGTGGCTCCCTGCTCATGCGCGAGCAGGTCGGCAAGATGAAGGGCTACTGGTACGACAAGGCCAACGTCACGATCTACCTGTGCAACAAGCAGGACGCGCAGGAGGCCAGTGAGTCCAGCACCAAGGCGGACGGCACTCCCGCCCAGGCCGCGGGAGTCACCACCTGCCTCAAGGGCGCCGTGACGGCCGACCAGAAGAAGCAGATCGAGACCGAGCTCCAGCAGATGGACCTGGTCAAGTCCGTCGCGTACGAGTCGGCCGACGAGGCGTACAAGCACTACCAGGAGCAGTACGGGCACACCGCGCTCGCCTCCTCCATCACCCCGGACCAGATGCAGGAGTCCTTCCGGGTCAAGCTCAAGAACCCGGAGAAGTACAAGGTCGTCACCTCCGCCTTCGCCGGGCGGGACGGCATCCACACCGTCGACGACCAGCGCCAGGCCATCGACGTCCTCTTCAAGATCCTCAACTACGTCAACATCGCGGCCCTCGGCATCATGCTGATCATGCTGATCGTGGCCCTGCTGCTGATCGTCAACACGGTGCGCGTCTCCGCCTTCAGCCGAAGGCGGGAAACCGGGATCATGCGGCTGGTGGGCGCCTCCAGCTTCTACATCCAGGTCCCGTTCATCATGGAGGCCGCCGTCGCCGGTCTCATCGGCGCGGTCATCGCCTGCCTCATGCTCGTCTCCGGGCAGTACTTCGTGATCGACCACGGCTTCGAACTGCGGACCAAGATCCAGATCATAGACTTCATGGGCTGGAGCTCGGTGATCGCGAAGCTCCCGTACGTGTTGTTCATCGGCCTCCTGATGCCCTCGGTGGCCGCCTTCGTCGCGTTGCGCAAGTACCTGAAGGTGTGACAAGCGCCCCGCGAGCTGTCCGGTCAACCCTCCGTGCCGGCGCGGGGCTTGTCCTAGACTCGGCGCCATGCCGGCTCCGCCCGCCCTCTGTCTCCGGCCCCGCGACCCGCGTCGCGGGGCCGTCCTGACGCTGGCCTTCCTCGCGGCCGTCACCGCCGCCGCGGGCACCGGCTGCTGGGACCGCGCGGAGCCCGCCGCCCCGGCCGTCCGCGCGGCGGGCGCCGCCGCCCCCGTACCCGCCCAGGAGCCCGCGCCGCGCCGCGCGAGCGGGACCGCCGACCGGGAGGCCGTCGCCCGGGCCGCGGCCGAGGCCGTCGCCGAGGGCAAGTCCGGCAAGAAGGCCGCCCAGGAGGTGGTCAGCCGCAGCGGAGACCGCTGGGGCACCGTCTACGACCAGGGCGAGTACGCGGCCTTCGCCGAGGACCTCGACGGCCGCTGGACCGGGGTCGGGCTCTGGGCGGAACGCGTCCGCGACGGCCTGATCGAAGTCGACAAGGTCCAGCCCGACAGTCCCGCCGCCCGGGCCGGCCTGCGCGCCGGCGACCGGCTGCTGAGCGTCGACGGGCACGCCGTCACCGGCCTCGCCGTGAACGACGTGGTCGCCCTGCTGCGCGGGGCGGCCGGCACCCCCGTCGTGCTGAACCTGAGCCGGGGCGGCGCCGACCTCACCGAGACCGTCCGCCGCGAGGAGCTGCGCGCCGACCCGGTGACCGTACGCCGGCTGCCCGGCGGGATCACCGTCATCAAGGTCGCCTCCTTCACCCGCGGCTCGGGCGAGCGGGTCAGGGCCGCCGTCCGCGAGGCCCCGGCGGGCGCCGGGGTCATGCTCGATCTCCGCGGCAACCCGGGCGGGCTGGTCGCCGAGGCGGTGACGGCGGCCTCCGCCTTCCTGGACGGCGGGCTGGTGGCCACGTACGACGTACGGGGTGAGCAGCGCGCCCTGTACGCGGCCCCCGGCGGCGACACGGCCCGGCCGCTGGTGGCCCTGGTCGACGGCGGCACGATGAGCGCGGCCGAACTGCTGACGGGCGCCCTCCAGGACCGCGGCCGGGCGGTGGCCGTCGGCAGCCGGACCTTCGGCAAGGGCTCGGTGCAAATGCCGACCGCGCTCCCGGACGGTTCGGTGGCCGAGCTGACGGTGGGCACGTACCGCACCCCGGGGGGCCGCAGCCTCGACGGCGCCGGCATCACCCCGGACCTGGCGGCGGGCGACGGGGCCGAGGAACGGGCCGCCACGGTATTGGGTGGCCTCGGGGTGGGTCCGTAGTGCGAAAATGACCGCACTATGGCTAAGGAAAAAGGGCGCAAGCTGATCGCCCAGAACAAGAAGGCGCGCCACGACTACACGATCCTCGACACCTACGAGTGCGGTCTCGTGCTCACGGGAACCGAGGTCAAGTCCATGCGCCAGGGCCGGGCCTCGCTGGTCGACGGCTTCGTGACGATGGAGAGCAACGAGGCGTGGCTCTACAACGTCCACGTGCCGGAGTACAGCCAGGGCACCTGGACCAACCACAGCGCCCGGCGCAAGCGCAAGCTCCTCATGCACCGCGAGGAGATCGACAAGCTGGAGCGCAAGGCGCAGGAGTCGGGGCACACGATCGTGCCGCTGGCCCTCTACTTCAAGGACGGCCGGGCCAAGATCGAGATCGCGCTGGCCAAGGGCAAGAAGGAGTACGACAAGCGGCAGACGCTCCGCGAGAAGCAGGACACGCGCGAGACGAACCGGGCGGTCTCGGCCGTGCGGCGCAAACAGCGGGGCACGGTTTAACCTCCTGGCACGTGGTGGTCCACTTCGCGTAGGATGGCGTCAGCGCCTCCCGCTCGCGGTGGGGCACGTTGATAAAAAAACATGGGGATGATCGGTTTCGACAGCGGATGTCGATGCAGGGGAAGCGAGCCGAGGAAGCGGCAATGATCTCGCTAACCACATGTCGCAAACAATAATCGCCAACACCAAGAGCGATAACTCCCGCTTCACCCTCGCTGCCTAATAACAGTGAGCTGAAGCCTCTGTGAGGAGCGTCAGCCCGGAAGTGGTCCCGGTCCGGATCCTGGCGTCAATTAGGGATCTAAACCTCTAGCCCCGGTCACGGGGGTTGGAGGGAAATCAAACAGTGACTGAGCCCGTCGGAGACTTGTCCGTGTGATCTCCGGGGCTGAGAAAAGCGCAGCGGACTGCGCTCGGAGAAGCCCTGCTTCTGCACCGTTGGACGCGGGTTCGATTCCCGCCATCTCCACCACCCCATGTAAGCCTCTGACCTGCGAACACTCGCAGGTCAGAGGCTTTTTCATGCCCTGGGGCACCGTGCGGGCACAGCGCCCCCTGCGCGTCGTCGGCCGACCGGCACGGTGACGGACGGTGCCCCAGCGAGGGGGCAGTGGCTGTCGCCGTCGTCGGCGTGCGCCATGTCGTTCCTCCTCTCCGTCAGTCGCAGGGCTGGAACACCCCCGCTCTCTGCCGAGTGGCCCGGCCGTAGTGGAGGCAGGGGCGATACCTGAACGCAGGACCGATTCCTCCACGAGCAGCGCAAAGCGGTGACGACCGTCCCGGATGACGTGTGATCGGGCCACGCGGGCGGCTGCCGCTTCGTCGACGTCCGTCGCGGTCTGGTGAAAGGCGCCGTAGGCGCTCAGGACAGCCCGTGCGTAGCTCTCGCTCTGGAGCAGCCCGGGTACCACGTCGGAGCAGTGCACCCGGAAGGATCGCGTTCGTTCGAAGAGGGGGACGACCTTCTCCTGGAGATGCCGTGGGCCGGCGCGGTTCAGCCTCTTCCACTGGACATACATGGAGTCGGCGCTTCGGGCGGCGGCGATCAGGTCAGGGGCCTGGTCGGGGGCTCCGCAGACCTGGCACCAGGCGCGCACGTCGGCATCGGTGGAGGCTGCTTTCGCATGCTCGATGAGGGACGTCTTGGCCGGGTGCCAGCCGCAGGCGACAGACAACTCGTGCCCGGCCAGCCCGGCGTCCGGCCGCATGTCCCGCAGCCTGGTGGCGAGAGCGACACGAGCGGCCTGGACGCTGGACAGGGGCGAGGACATCGATGGAGATCCGGACCTGCCTGGGGCGGTCAGACCTTGTAGTCGTCGAACGGTACGGCGCGCTTCCAAACCGTCTCGAACGCGGTCGCGCACAGCTCGGCTACACGCGGATCATCACACATCTCCCCACCTGCGGAGCCCCCGTTGCCGGTGAAGTGATTCCACCGGATGACGCGGTCATCGATGAGCCAGAAATCATTCCCGGGCAGGGCGATGTCCGAAGCCTGGCGACGGGGGAGATAGCGCAGTTGCTCACCGGCGGAGATGTTGACCGGGGCGCCGACGTGACCGTACCGGGCGTAGTCGCTCAGCGGCTCGGAGACGATCCTCGCCCTTCGAACCTGTACCCCTCTCGCCACCGTCCGGCGGACCAGGCTGACCCAGGCGCTCCAGTAAGCGGAGCCGGGGTCCGTCTCGCGCTCCCCGGTGCGCTGCCAGTCCGCGAAGCCCTGCGATTCGTGTGCCACGCCGTACGCGTCACGCATCTCCAAGTGCAGGGCTGAGTGCTGGGCTGAATCGAGCAGTTCGTCAAAGCTCGGTACCGGCACGTCGTTCTGCGGCATCGCACGCCTCCCTCAAGATCGACACCATGCGGACGGGAATCCGGATTACTGCCTCGCTGTCGGGGATTGTCCCGGTCTCCAGGCGCTCGGCCCACGTCACGTCGTCGGCCTTCCACCCCTGCAAGACCACGTCAGCGTTGTTCTCATCCACCCATACCGCCGGGCACTGGCCCGTGTCCGTGTTCGGGTCGACCCCCACGAACCGTAGCGGCATGTTCGCCTCCTGTGTCGAGCCGATTGCGAGATCTTGCGCGTGGCTCACCCAAAAACCAGCGAGCCGCCGCACGAGGCCATGGCAATGCTGAAGTTGGCCGTATCCGCTGTACCGAAGGCATGAGGGCCACGCCACTCCGCCCTGCCAGGGCACGGGGGGCAAGGGGGGCGAGAAGAGGTCCGCGGCCTTCCGAATGCCGAGGTCCGACGCGAGCTCGATCCGCCGGACTGGGCCCATCGGCTGCAGCGCTGGCGCAAGACGTTGATCTGGACGGCCAGTTTGGAGCGCCGGTATCGGACGGCGGCCGTCCTCGTGCTGGGAGCGCACCAGTGTGCGGTCGCCCACCGGGCGCGGAAGACCCCCTGGGGGCCATCGGCGGCCGACATGATCGAAAGGACCCTGTCGGGCGCTGAGCTTGCAGTGCTGAACGCGTGGAGGCGCTGGCCCAGGCGTGCAGAGAAGTCGAAGGGGCACCGGAAGGACGCGCTACGAAACCACGCCGTGCCTTACGCGCCGCGATGTCGGCGGTGGCCCAGGACTGAGAGATGCCCGGCCCACCAGCCGATGGCGTGTGTTCGGCGCTGCCGAGTCGCGGTCGCGGGCCACGGCCTCCATGAGCCGCCGGGCGTTGGCGGGGGAACGGAGCAGGTAGACGGTCTCCTGCCACGCGTCGTAGTCGGCGGCGGACATGAGGACGGCGTTGCCGTTCTTGGAGGTGATGCGTACCGGGTCGTGGTCGGTGTTGACGCGCTCGATCAGCGAGAAGAGCGTGGCGCGGGCTTCGCCGGCGCTTACGGACATGGCATCCACTCCCATCCCAGTCGTACGGGCCCACCCTACGGAGACCGGTAGGGGAAATCCCTGGAACTCCCGTCCCCGGGGCACAGGCGAAGGCCCCGCAGAGTCGGGGCTGCGGGGCCTTCGTCAGGGGGTGCGGCGGGGGTCTGTCAGCAGACCGGCACCTTGTTGAGGTTCTTCGCGTAGCGGGCGGCGATCCAGCCACGGCCGTCGGCGAGCTTGTACCAGATCGCGTTTCCGTCGACGGTCTGGCCGTTGACCTTGCACTGGACGGCGACGACGTCGCCGGTCAGGGCCTTGCCCGTCTTCGCGTACCCGGTGCCCGGGCCCGAGTGGATGCCGAGGCCCTTGCCGGGGGAGACGATGCGGGCCTTCGGCTTCGGGGTCTCGTGGTGGCCGCCGCACTTCTTGCAGGTGCCGGGCTTGCCGGGCTTGCCGGAGTCGCCCTTCGGGCCCTTGGGGCCCTGGGGTCCCTGCGGTCCGATCGGGCCGCGGTCGCCCTTCGGGCCCTTGGTTCCCTGGGGGCCCTGGGTGCCGGTGGTTCCCTTGTCGCCCTTGGTTCCCTTGGCGCCCTTGGGGCCGGCCGGGCCGCGGTCGCCGCGCGGGCCCCGGTCGCCGCGGTCGCCCTTGTCGCCCTTGGGGCCGCCGGACGGGCCCTGCTCCCCGCGCGGACCCTCGGGCCCCCGGGGACCGGCGGGGCCGGTGTCGCCGCGGTCTCCCTGGTCGCCGCGGTCGCCCTTCTCGCCCTTCTCGCCCTGGGGGCCGGGGCGGCCCGGCTTGCCGTGGTGGCCGGGCTTTCCTTCGTGGCCGGGCTTGCCGTCGTCGCCCTTCGGGCCGGTCACCGGGGTGGCGACGCCGAACAGGGCCGTCTCGCCGGTGCCGGTGGCCCATTCGCCGCCGTCCAGCGTGGTGCCCTCGGGGGCGTCCGTGTCCACGCGCAGCGCCACCCCCAGCTGCGTCCGCGCGTCGCGGGGGAAGGCGAAGCCGGCGCGGGTCCCGGCCTCGCAGGTCAGCAGCCGGGCGTCGGAGGAGCGGGTGCACGGGGCGGCGGCGCGCTGCCCGTTCCAGTAGAAGCGGGCCTCCGGGAAGGTCGTACGGTCCGGCGCGGTGATGCGGAACGTGCCGCTGGTGACCGGCTCCGCACCGCTGACGGCGGCGATGACGACGCGGCCCGTGCGCCCCGGGGCGATCGAGGGCAGGTACGGCTGGGAGAGCCGGAGGCCGGCCGAGTCGGCCAGGGCCGGGACGGCGGGTACCAGACAGGTCGCGGTGACGGCAGCGACGATCAGGGCAGCGGGCACGGAACGGGAAGAAGGCACGGGGAAGTTCCTCCGCAAAGGGAAGGGCGCTGGGGAGACACCCCAGTTATGTCCGATTACGGGCGAAAGCGGTGCGTACCACGCGGGAGTGATCACTCGGCCGCCGCATGAATCCGCCCGCGGCGGCCGCCGGGAGGGCGAGCGCGGCCGCCGCCGCGGGCAGCAGGTAGGCCGTCGTGGTGCCGAAGCGGTCGACGAGAAGGCCGGCCGAGGCGGCGCCCGCGGCGATGCCCGCGAGGAGCGCGGTGACCGCGAGGGTCATGCCCTCGTTGAGGCGGCCTTCCGGGATCCGGGCGTGGACCTGGGCCATGGCGGTGACCATCGTCGGGGCCGTGGCCATCCCGGCCAGCAGGAGCGCGCCGGCCAGGGCGGGCAGGGAGCCGGCGGCCGCCGCGGCCCACGGGAGGGCCATCAGGGCGGCCATCGCGGACAGGCAGAGCGGCAGGCCGCGGGGGCGCAGGGTGCCGTAGACCAGGCCGGCCGCGCAGGAGCCCGCCGCCTGGAGGGCCAGTACCGGCCCGGAGGCGGCGCCCAGTCCGTGCGCGGCGAGGTGGGCGATCGAGGCGACCTCCATCGAGCCGAAGACGACGCCGGTGGCGAGGAACACGGGCAGGAGCGGACCCAGGGCGCGCAGCGGGGACGCGCCGTCCCGCCGCGCCGCCGACACCGGGGGTTCCGTGGCCCGCCGGGAGGTGAAGACCAGCATCCCGGCCAGGAGCAGCGCCGCGGCCGTGAGGGTGCCCGCCTCGGGGAAGACGGAGGTGCACAGCACGGCCGCGAGGACCGGGCCGAGCATGAAGCACAGCTCGTCGGCGGCCTGTTCGAAGGACATCGCGGTGTGGTGCGCGGCCGGGGAGCCGCGCAGCAGGTGGGTCCAGCGTGCGCGGGACATGCCGCCGGTGTTCGGGGTGGTGGCGGTCGCGGCGTACGAGGCGAAGAGGGTCCAGACGGGGGCGTCGAGGCGGACGCAGGCGACCAGGGAGAGGGAGCCCAGGACGGCGATCAGGGCCGCGGGGAGCGCGATCCGGGCCTGGCCGTGCCGGTCGACCAGCCGGGCCGTCCAGGGAGCGACCAGGGCCGTGGCGGCCAGGCCGGTGGCGGTGACGGCCCCGGCCAGGGCGTACGAGCCGCGCTGGTCGGCGATCATCATGACCGCGCTGACCCCGAACATGCCCATCGGGAGCCGGGCGAGCAGGTTCCCGGCGGTGAAGGCGCGGGTGCCGGGGAGGTCGAACAGCCGGCGGTACGGGCCGTGGGCGCGGGCCCGCCGGCCGGGGGCCGGGGCCGCGATGACGAGGGTGGAGCCGGTGACGGTCATCCGGGGCACACGGGCGCCGCCCCCGGCGCCGGAAGCGGCCCGGGCGGAAGCGGCCCGGGCGGTCGCGGTGCGGGCGGCGGCGCCGCGGGCGGAGGCGCCGCGGGCGGAGGCGGCCGGGGCGGCGGCAGGGGCGGCGGCAGCCGGGGTGGGGGTGGCAGCGGAGGCGGCAGGGGTGGGCGCGGTGGGCATGGTCACAGCCTCGGGTCCGGTCCCGGCCCGGGTCCAACACCTGTTCAGAGCCCATTCACCCCTCTGCGTTGTTAGTCTCCGGGGGTGATGCCCCGCGATGTGGAACCCCGGCTGCTGCGCGGCTTCGTCGCCTGCGCGGAGGAACTGCACTTCACCCGGGCAGCCGCCCGCCTGTACGTCGCCCAGCAGGCCCTCAGCCGGGACGTCCGGCGCCTCGAACGGGACCTGGGCGCCGCCCTGTTCGTACGGACCACCCGGCAGGTGGAGCTGACGCCCGACGGGGAGCGGCTGCTGCCCCTGGCCCGCCGGGTGCTGCGCGCGCACGAGGAGCTGGCCGCGGCCTTCGGCGGGGGCGCCGAGCCGCGCGCGCTGCTGGTCGACGTGAACACCGACGGGCCCGGCACCGGCCGCACCGTCCTGGAGCGGGCCCGCGAACTCGCCCCCGACTGCGAGCTGATGGCCCGCTTCGAGAGCGGGCTGACCCATGCCGCCGCCGAGATCGCGGCCGGGCGGCTCGACGTCTCGTTCGGGTACGCCGACGGGCTCGGCCCGGCGCTGCGGGCCCGCCTCGAACGGTGCCCCGTACGGTACGAGCCGCTCGCCGTGCTGCTGCCCGAGGGCCACGCCCTGGCCGGCCGGGACGCCGTACCGCTGGACGCGCTGGCGGGGGAGTCCGTGTACGCCGGGGCCGGGAACCCGCGGACCCTGGAGTGGACGGGCCTGGCGCGCGAACTGTTCGCCGGCCGGGGCATCGAGGTCGCGCCGCCCGCGCCGGTCGCCATGGGCAAGGAGGAGTTCGGGCGGGTGATGGCCAAGACCGGCAACCCGGTACTGGTCGCGGTGGACTTCCCCGACATGCCCGGCTGTGTGAAGCGGCCGCTGACCGGGCCGGTGCCGCTGTCGCCGCTGTCGATGGTGTGGCGCAAGGGCTTCGGCCACCCCGGCCTGGACGCCCTGCGCACCGCGGCCGCCGGACTGGCCGCCGAGCGCGGCTGGCTCGTACCGCCCGCCGGCAGCTGGACCCCGGGAGGCTCACATCCGGCCCCGCGGGCGGGTGAGAGCAAGGTATCCCGGCGGTCATCGGGCGGGGACCGGGGCTGAAACGCGCCGTTCCTACCGTCGTCACCACGGACGCGACAGCTGTGGAGGCGTGTGATGACCGGTACGACCGCACCGCGCAAAGGGGGCCGCTGGATCGAGCGGTGGGACCCCGAGGACGAGGTCTTCTGGCGGGAGTCGGGGGAGCGGACCGCCCGCCGCAACCTCCTGTATTCCGTACTGTCCGAGCACATCGGCTTCTCCATCTGGTCCCTGTGGTCCGTGATGGTGCTCTTCATGGGCCCCGGATACGGCGTCGACCCCGCCGGGAAGTTCTTCCTCATCGCGACCGCGACCTTCGTCGGAGCCCTGGTCCGGGTGCCGTACACCTTCGCCGTCGCCCGGTTCGGCGGCCGGAACTGGACCGTCGTCAGCGCCCTGCTGCTGCTCGCGCCGACCGCGGCCGCGCTGGTCGTCATGGAGCCCGGGACCTCGTACGGCACATTCCTGCTGGTGGCCGCCCTGACGGGGGTGGGCGGCGGGAACTTCGCCTCGTCGATGACGAACATCAACGCCTTCTTCCCGCTGCGCAAGAAGGGCTGGGCGCTCGGGCTGAACGCGGGCGGCGGCAACATCGGCGTCCCCGTGGTGCAGCTCGCGGCGCTGCTGGTCATCGCCACCGCCGGAGCCGGGCACCCGAGGCTGCTGCTCGCCGCCTACCTGCCGCTGATCGGGGCGGCGGCCGTACTCGCCCTGCTGCGGATGGACAACCTCGCGCCCGTGCGGAACGACACCGGCGCGGTGCGGGAGGCCGTGCGCGAGCCCCACACCTGGATCATGGCGTTCCTGTACGTCGGCACCTTCGGGTCCTTCATCGGCTACAGCTTCGCCTTCGGCCTGGTCCTCCAGACGCAGTTCGGCCGGACCCCCCTCCAGGCCGCCTCGCTGACCTTCGTGGGGCCGCTCCTCGGCTCACTGGTCCGGCCGGTGGGCGGGGCGCTCGCGGACCGCTTCGGCGGGGCGCGGATCACGCTGGGCACCTTCGTGGCCATGGCGGCGGCGACCGGGGTCGTGATCCTCGCCTCGGTGCGGGAGTCGCTGGCGGTGTTCCTGATCGGGTTCGTCGCGCTGTTCGTCCTCAGCGGGCTCGGCAACGGCTCGACGTACAAGATGATCCCGGGGATCTTCCAGGCCAAGGCGCTCGCCCGGGGCATGGACGGCGAGGGCGCGGCGGCGTACGGGCGACGGCTGTCGGGGGCCTCCATGGGGCTGATCGGCGCGGTCGGGGCGCTCGGCGGACTCGGCATCAACCTGGTGTTCCGGCAGGCGTTCACCGCCTCCGGATCCGGGACGGCCGCCTTCGTGACCTTCCTCGGCTTCTACGCGCTGTGCTGCGCCGTGACCTGGGCGGTATACCTTCGCCGGCCGGCCGCCGTGATCGTCGCGGCGCCCGGCGCGGCGGCGAAGCCGCAGCTCACCTCGGTGTAACGGCGGTTAACGGCCGCGAAATACGGTGGAACCGAGCCTGACACGCCGTGCGGGCAGGCTCGGTTCCCGCGCCCGCGACCGCTTCCCCACCGCCTCCCGGGGCGCGACACCGACCCACTGGGCAAGGCAGGTCACATGTACGAGCACAGGCAGCACACCGGTCCGGGCCCCCTCTCGGGCTTCACCGTCGGGGTGACCGCCGCCCGGCGGGCCGACGAGCTGATCGCCCTGCTGCGCCGCCGCGGGGCCGCCGTCGTGCACGCGCCCGCGCTGCGGATCGTGCCGCTGGCCGACGACAGCGAGCTGCTCGCCGCCACGAAGGAGCTGCTGGGCCGCGCGCCCGACGTGGTGGTCGCCACCACCGCCATCGGGTTCCGCGGCTGGATCGAGGCCGCCGACGGGTGGGGGATCGGCGAGGCGCTGCTGGAGCGGCTGCGCCGGACGGAACTGCTCGCGCGCGGGCCGAAGGTGAAGGGCGCCGTCCGGGCCGCCGGGCTCGTGGAGACCTGGTCGCCGGAGTCGGAGTCGCTGGCCGAGGTGCTGGAGCGGCTGCTGTCGGCGGGCGTGGCCGGCCGGCGGATCGCGCTCCAGCTGCACGGCGAGCCGCTGCCGGGTTTCGTGGAGGCGCTGCGGGAGGGAGGCGCCGACGTCGTCGTCGTCCCGGTGTACCGGTGGATGGCGCCGCAGGACCTCGCGCCGCTGGACCGGCTGCTCGACGCCGTGGCCGGCGGCGCGGTGGACGCGGTCAGCTTCACCTCGGCGCCCGCGGCGGCCTCCCTGCTGTCCCGGGCCGCGGAGCGGGGCGTACGGGAACCCGTGCTCGCGGCGCTGCGGGGCCCGGTGCTCTCCGCGTGCGTGGGGCCGGTCACCGCGCTGCCGCTCCAGGCGCACGGGGTGGACACGGTGCATCCGGAGCGCTTCCGGCTGGGCCCCCTGGTGCAGCTGCTCTGCCAGGAACTGCCGGGCCGGGCCCGGGTCCTGCCGGTGGCCGGGCACCGGCTGGAGGTGCGCGGGCACGCGGTGCTGCTGGACGCGGAGCTGCGGCCCGTACAGCCGGCCGGGATGGCGCTGCTGCGGGCGCTCGCGCGGCGGCCGGGCTGGGTGGTGTCGCGGGCGGACCTGCTGCGGGCGCTGCCGGGGGCGGGGAGCGACGAGCACGCCGTGGAGACGGCGATGGCCCGCCTCAGGGTGGCGCTGGGCACGCCGAAGCTGATCCAGACGGTGGTCAAGCGTGGGTACCGGCTGGCGCTGGACGCGGGCGGGGACCTCAAGTACGCGGACGTGCGCCCGGGATGACGCCGACCCCTCCGTGGGCTCCCGGCGGGCGCCCGCGGTGGCCGGGGCGCCCTGGCCGCGGGTCTGGGCACGGTCCGCGGGTCTGGGCACGGTCCGCGGGTGTCGGCTAGCGTGCCGGGATGATCATTGACGGAGTGGAGATGAGGGGGCTGGAGCCCGGGGACGCGGCCGGGCTCGCCGACGCGATGGTCCGCAACCGGGCGCATCTGGCCCCCACCGAGCCGTACCGGCCCGCCGCCTTCTACACGGAGGCCGGACAGCTCGCCCGCATCGAGGAGGAGCTGGCCCTGCGGGACGCGGGCCGGTCCGTCCCGTACGTGTACGTCGATGCGGCCACGGGCGCCCCCGTCGGGGCGATCACGCTCCGGTCCATCGTCCTCGGGCCGCTGTGCAGCGGCGGCATCGGCTACTGGGTGGACCAGGCGTGGAACGGCCGGGGGCTGGCCACCGCCGGCCTGGAGGAGGTCTGCCGGGCCGCCCGCGACGAGGTGGGCCTGCACCGGGTCGAGGCCGGGACCCTCGTCGGCAACCTGGCCTCGCAGCGAGTCCTGGCGAAGGCCGGCTTCGAGCAGTACGGGCTCGCCCCGCGCTACCTCCACATCGACGGCGCCTGGCGCGACCACCGCCTGTTCCAGCGGCTGCTGCACGAGGACCCGCCGCCGGCCGGCGGCTGACGGGCGCCGAAGCGGCACGTCCCGGTCCGCCCGGGGGCTTCCG
Organism: Streptomyces sp. NPDC002044; assembly: GCF_040296725.1. Lineage (NCBI taxonomy): Bacteria > Bacillati > Actinomycetota > Actinomycetes > Kitasatosporales > Streptomycetaceae > Streptomyces > Streptomyces sp. NPDC002044. Next base: position 5,710 of record NZ_JBEOXU010000083.1, on the reverse strand, counting down.
CCCCGCCCGGCCCGCGGGCACTCTGGGAGGAGCGACGGCGGCCGGGCCGCGGCGGGCGAGGCGGTGACGGGCATGTGGTTCGACTCCGGGAGGCTCTGCCTCGACCTGGTGGCCACGTGCGCCCCCCACGAGGGGCTCGCCGACGGCGACGACCTGCGGCTGTGGCTCGTCGGGGCCGGGCTGGTGCCCGACCGGACGCCGCTGGCCCGGCCGGGCCCCGACTGGGTCGCCGCCTTCCGGGACCTGCGCGGGGACGTGGAGTTCCTCGTACGGGCGGAGCCGCGCCCGGGGGCCGGCCCGCCCACCGCCCGGCCGCAGGCCCCCGCCCCGCCCCCCGCAACGGCGCACGCCCTCGCCCGGGTCAACGCGCTGGCCGCCGGACCACCCCCGGGCCTGTGCGCGGTACGGGACCAGGAAGGGCACCTCGTACGGGAGTTGTGCGGGGGCGTCGGATGCGGCGCGCTGCTCGCCGCCGTCGCCCGGGACGCCGTCGAGCTGCTGACCGACCCCGGCGACCTGGCGCTGCTGCGGGCCTGCGAGGGCGACGGCTGCACCCGGGTCTACCTGGACACCTCCCGCGGCCACCGGCGCCGCTGGTGTTCCAGCGAGCTGTGCGGCAACCGCGAGCGCGTCGCCCGGCACCGCCGGCGGGTCCTGGCGGCCGGGCCGCGGTAGGCCGCGTACCAGCCCGCGAGACCGGTTCCGGAACGGGCATGCGGACAGGCCGCGGATTCGCGTACGGTTGACGGTCGCCCATGCACGTCAGAAGGGGGCCTTGGTGGCCGCGCAGAATGCCGCTGTCGACAGCACGGCGGATTCCGTCCGCGATCGGGAGATCGGGGTCGAGCAGACGCATCTCGACCAGGTGTACCGACGCCTTGAAGAGAAGATCCACGAGGCCGAGTTCCTGATGAACGACGCCGCGAAGCGGGGCCAGGTGGGGACGCCCGGCGCCCTCGCCGAGCGCGACGCTCAGGTCTTCCGGGCCGGTATCCACCTCAACCGGCTCAACAACGAGTTCGAGGACTTCCTCTTCGGCCGCATCGACCTGGTCCTCGGCAAGGACGGGGAGCGCGGGCCGGACGGCGCGTTCACCTCGGTCGAGCCGGCCGACGACGCGATCCGCGAGGACCTCACGGCCGACATCGCCGAGACGCTGCACATCGGCCGCATCGGGGTCCTGGACTCCGACTACGCGCCGCTGGTCATCGACTGGCGCGCGCCGGCCGCAGCGCCGTTCTACCGCTCCACGCCCAAGGAGCCCGGCCGCGTCGTGCGCCGGCGCGTCATCCGCTCCAAGGGCCGCAAGGTGCTGGGCGTGGAGGACGACCTGATGCGCCCGGAGGTCACCGCCTCCCTGGACGGCCGGGAGCTGCCCGCCATCGGCGACGGCGCCCTGATGGCCGCCCTCGGGCGGGCCCGTACGCACTCGATGCGGGACATCGTCTCCTCCATCCAGGCCGAGCAGGACCTGGTCATCCGGGCGCCCGCCGCGTCCGTGGCCGAGGTCGCGGGCGGGCCGGGCACCGGCAAGACCGCCGTCGCCCTGCACCGCGCCGCCTACCTGCTCTACCAGGACCGGCGCCGCTACTCCGGCGGCATCCTGATCGTCTCCCCGACGCCGCTGCTCGTCGCGTACACCGAGGGCGTCCTGCCCTCCCTCGGCGAGGAGGGCCAGGTCGCCATCCGGGCGCTCGGCTCGCTGGTCGACGGCGCCGAGGCGACCACGTACGACGACCCGGCCACGGCCCGGATCAAGGGCTCGTCCCGGATGCTCAAGGTGCTGCGCAAGGCCGTACGGGGAGCCCTGGAGCTCGGCGGTGACACCGGCGGGGCGCCCGACCGGCTGCGCGTGGTGGCCTTCGGGCGCCGCCAGGAGCTGGAGTCCGCCGAACTCGAACGCATCCGGCAGAACGTGCTCAGCGGCACCGCCCCCGTCAACCTGCTGCGCCCGCGCGCCCGCAAGCTGCTGCTCGACGCGCTGTACGCGAAGTCCGGCGGGTCCGGCCGGCACAGCGACCCGGAGCTGGCCGCCGAGCTGCGCTCCGCCTTCGACGAGGACGTGTCCACCGAGGACGCCTTCATCGGCTTCCTGAACGCCTGGTGGCCCGAGCTGACCCCGCGCGCGGTCCTCGCCTCGATGGCCGACGAGCGCCGGCTCGGCCGCTGGTCGCGCCGCGACCTGAGCCCGCGCGAGACCCGCCAGCTGGCCCGCTCGCTGCGCCGGGCCGGCCCCGACGGCAAGGGACCCCTGTCGGTGCACGACGTGGCGCTGCTGGACGAGCTCCAGCTGCTGGTCGGTGCGCCCGCCCGGCCGAAGCGCAGGCGCGAGATGGACCCGTTGGACCAGCTCAGCGGGCTGGAGGAGCTGATGCCGACCCGTGAGGAGACCCAGTGGGAGCGGGCCGAGCGGCTCGCGGCGGAGCGCACCGAGTACGCGCACGTCATCGTGGACGAGGCCCAGGACCTGACGCCGATGCAGTGGCGGATGGTGGGCCGCCGCGGCCGGATGGGCACCTGGACGGTGGTCGGCGACCCGGCGCAGTCGTCCTGGACCGATCCGCAGGAGGCGGCCGCGGCCCGCGACGAGGCCCTGGGCAGCCGTCCGCGCCGCCGGTTCACCCTCACCGTGAACTACCGCAACCCGGCGGAGGTCGCCGAGGTGGCCTCCCGGGTGCTGCGCCTGGCGATGCCGGGCATGGAGCCGCCGACCGCGGTGCGCTCCACGGGCCTGGAGCCCCGTTTCACGGCCGCCGGGGGAGACCTGGGGGCCGCGGTGCGGGAGGAGACGCGGCGGCTGCTGGAGCAGGTCGACGGCACCGTCGGCGTGGTCGTGGCCATGGACCGGCGCGCGGAGGCCGCGGGCTGGCTCGCGGAGCTCGGCGGGCGGGCGGTCGCGCTGGGCAGTCTGGAGGCCAAGGGGCTGGAGTACGACGCCACGGTGGTGGTCTCCCCGGCGGAGATCGCGGACGAGTCCCCGGCGGGCCTGCGGGTGCTGTACGTGGCGCTGACGCGCGCGACCCAGCAGCTCACGGTGGTCTCCGCGGAGCGCGACCGGCCCGGCGCGGACGGGGTCCCGGAGCTGCTGCTGCCGTAGCCGCCGGGCCGTACGGCCGGATGGTCGGCAGCCGGGAGCGTGGTGTCCGAAATCCGCCTCCGGGAGGGGGATCACTTCCGGCGATCCTTTGTTAGCCTGGTAACGGCACCGACTCGATCCAAGCCCCCGGGCCCAACCTTCGTCGCTTAGAGCGACCACTTGCCGCGAGGCGAGCATGGCGGGTCGGTGTCATAGACGTCAGCAGTACCCGACAGCACTCGGCAGTGTCCGAGGTGGCTCGTCACACCAGGTCCGCGCCCTCCACTCCGTGGGGGGCGCGGACCTGTTTTGTATTAACCCACCATTCCGCACGCCCCCACTATCTCGTATGGTGGAAGTGTCTTTCCGAAATTTGTAGCTGGTTACCTTGTACCGGCTGGTAGGTGGGACGATCGGACAACAGGTCCTGCCACGCCTGCCGTGCGCGGGGCTCTGTGTGTACAGCGAAAACCAGGGACAGAAGAGGAACACGGCCATGGCAACGGCGCCCAGCGTCTCGTATTCGATGACGGTCCGCCTGGAAGTGCCCGCGAGCGGTACCGCGGTCTCCCAGCTCACCACCGCCGTGGAGTCCTCCGGCGGCTCGGTCACCGGCCTCGATGTGACCGCCTCCGGTCACGAGAAGCTCCGGATCGACGTCACCATCGCCGCGACCTCCACCGCGCACGCCGACGAGATCGTCGAGAAACTGCGCGGCATCGAGGGCGTGAGCCTCGGCAAGGTCTCCGACCGCACCTTCCTGATGCACCTCGGCGGCAAGATCGAGATGGCGTCCAAGCACCCCATCCGCAACCGCGACGACCTCTCGATGATCTACACCCCGGGCGTGGCCCGCGTGTGCATGGCGATCGCCGAGAACCCCGAGGACGCGCGCCGCCTCACCATCAAGCGCAACTCCGTCGCAGTCGTGACGGACGGCTCCGCCGTCCTGGGCCTCGGGAACATCGGCCCGATGGCCGCGCTCCCCGTCATGGAGGGCAAGGCGGCCCTCTTCAAGCGCTTCGCCGGCATCGACGCCTGGCCGATCTGCCTCGACACCCAGGACACCGACGAGATCGTCGCGATCGTCAAGGCGATCGCCCCGGGCTTCGCCGGCATCAACCTGGAGGACATCTCCGCGCCGCGCTGCTTCGAGATCGAGGCACGGCTGCGCGAGGCCCTCGACATCCCCGTCTTCCACGACGACCAGCACGGCACCGCGATCGTGGTGCTCGCCGCCCTCACCAACGCGCTGCGCGTGGTGGGCAAGGCGGTCGGCGACGTCAAGGTCGTCATGTCGGGCGCCGGCGCGGCCGGTACGGCCATCCTGAAGCTGCTGCTCGCGGCGGGTGTGAAGAACGCGGTGAGCGCCGACATCCACGGCGTCGTGCACGCGGGCCGCCCCGACCTCGTCGACGCGGCCGCCGATTCCCCGCTGCGCTGGATCGCCGACAACACCAACCCCGAGGGCTACACGGGCACCTTGAAGGAGGCCGTGGTCGGAGCCGACGTCTTCATCGGCGTCTCGGCCCCGAACGTGCTCTCCGGCGACGACGTGGCCGCCATGGCCGAGGGCGCCATCGTGTTCGCTCTCGCGAACCCGGACCCCGAGGTGGACCCGGCGATCGCCCGCCAGACGGCCGCCGTCGTGGCCACCGGCCGCTCCGACTTCCCGAACCAGATCAACAACGTGCTGGTCTTCCCGGGCGTCTTCCGCGGCCTGCTGGACGCTCAGTCCCGCACCGTGAACACGGACATGATGCTGGCCGCGGCCGCCGCACTGGCGGACGTCGTCGGCGAGGACGAGCTGAACGCGAACTACATCATCCCGTCGGTGTTCAACGACAAGGTCGCCGGCGCGGTCGCCGGAGCCGTCCGCAAGGCCGCCTCGGGGGCCTGACGGCCGGTGTGAGCGCCCTCACGCCCCCCTGATCCCGGCGCGTCGCGAGATGCGGGCCCGCCGGGCCGCCTCTAGGGTTGCGGGGATGCCCGTGCGGTCCGCGGTCCGCATCGACCGAAGGCGGACGGAGCGTCACCGCCGCGTGACTGTGGCGCTTTTCGTGTGACCCCGGCGGGTGCCGGATTGGCTTTCCCGCCGCTGGTGGGGGCAGGATGCGTAACCGGGCGAGAGGGTCTGACGTTCAGACCCGGGTCCGGGGACTGTCCGAGGGCCCTGGCAGCATCGGCTTCGATCTCACGCCTCTAAGGCAAGTTGAACACGGGAGTACAACATGAACCGCAGTGAGCTGGTGGCCGCTCTGTCCGAGCGCGCCGAGGTGACCCGCAAGGACGCCGACGCCGTTCTGGCCGCGCTCGCCGAGACCGTTGGCGAGATCGTCGCCAAGGGCGACGAGAAGGTCACCATCCCCGGCTTCCTGACCTTCGAGCGCACCCACCGTGCCGCTCGCACCGCGCGCAACCCGCAGACCGGCGACCCCATCCAGATCCCGGCCGGCTACAGCGTGAAGGTCTCCGCGGGCTCCAAGCTCAAGGAAGCCGCCAAGGGCAAGTAGTCCGCCCTTGTGCCGAGGGCCGCACCGGCCCCCGGGACGGCAGCGTGACGCAGGAACGCCGAAGGGCGGATCCGCAGCGCAAGCCCTTCCTGTACGGCGTCGTCTGCGCGGCCGGGATCGC
>NZ_JBEOXU010000082.1:0-27192 GCF_040296725.1 Streptomyces sp. NPDC002044 | reverse complement strand
CGCCCTGCGTGTACTACCATATTTTTCCGACATTTTTTCCCTCCCCGACGGTCTTCCGGCAGGCGCCCGGGCGCCTGCCGCACCCCCCGGTGCGTTCACACTGCTGGGTCGTGCGGGTACTGCCGGGTGGGACTACTTGTTGATGCGGCTCGCGATTTCCTTGTCCGCTTCCGCGCCCGCCTTGGCGGCGTCCTCACCCTTCAGGACCTTGGTCATGAACTCCTTGATGGGGTTCGGCTCGGTCTCGACGTTCGCCCAGCCGGCCGTGACCGGGGTGATCTTGCCGTTGAGGCCGGCCTTGGCCATGGCCTCGGCGAAGGAGCCCGCCGGGGCGGCGAAGTTGGCGCCGGCCTGGTTCGGGAGCAGCGCGCCCTTGGTCTCGGCGGCGTACTTGGTCATCTGGTCCTTGCCTGCGGCGAGGGCCAGCCACTCCTTGGCGAGCTCCTTGTTCTTGGAGCGCTCGGCGACCGCGAGGTTCGAGCCGCCGAGGAAGACGGTGCCGGACTTGTCGGCGGTCTTGCCCGGGATCGGGAAGTAGCCGAAGTCGGCTTCCTTGCCCGCGTCCTTCAGCGCCTTCTCGGCACCGCCGGCCTCCCAGCCGAGACCGATCCAGGAGGCGACGCCGCCCTTGGGAACGATGTCGGTGGACTGCTGCGGGCTGGCCTCGTCCTTGTCCTTGGGCGCGGTGGAGAACGCCTGGAGCTTCTTGTAGAACTCGATCGCGGAGGCGGCCTGCGGGGTGCCCAGCTGGCCCTTCCACTTGTCGCCGTCCTTGACGGCGAGGTCCGCGCCCTCGTCCCAGACGAAGCCCGCGAGGACGTACCAGCTCTGGCCGGGGAGGTAGATCGGCTGCGAGGCCGGGTCCGAGGTCTTCAGCTTCTCCAGGCCGGCGACCCACTCGTCGCGGGTGGTGGGCGGGGTGATGCCGGCCTTGGCGTACGCCTTCTTGTCGTAGATGACGACGCGGTTGGCGGCGTACCACGGGGCGGAGTAGAGCTTGCCGTCGACCTCGGCGGAGGAGAGCATGCTCTTCTGCCAGGCGTCGGCGCCGAGCTTGGCCTTGTCGCCGGAGAGGTCGGCGAGCCCGCCGGTGACCGCGTAACCGGCGGTCTGGGTGTTGCCGAGCTCAAGGACGTCGGGCGGGGTGTTCTCGGAGAGGGCGGTGGTGATCTTCTCCTGGATGCCGGTCCACTTCTGCTCTTCGACCTTGACCGTGACACCGGGGTGCTTGGCCGAGAACTCCTTGTTGACCTCGTCGATCCAGGTCTTCGGCGCCGAGCCGTCCATCACCCATACGGTGATTTCCTTGGGGCCGGCCGCGTCGGTCTTACCCTTGTCGTCGCCGCCGTTGCCGCATGCCGCGACTCCGACCATCATGCCCGCGACACTGACCGCCGCGATGAGCTTGCGCTTCACGCCACCCTCCTCAGGGATGCTGCCTGCAACTTCCCTCGCCCACCGCGGTGACGTACCAAGTACTCCCGTGGGGCCGGGATCTGATCCATATTGGTTTAGACCAGTAGCTGGAGCTTGGCCTAGACCTTTAGGGGTGTCAAGGGTCTAATGAGCGGGTGCTCGGTCCGTTATCGGACCGACACCTGGGCAGAGAGAAGGCCCGTCCCCCCACACGTGTCACGATGTGACCGCACATATCGGAGGAGCCGGTGACGGCAGCGAAACTGGAGTCGGGAAGGCGGGCGGCGATGGCCACCGAAGGGGCGCTCACGGAGCCGGAGGGCGGGGCTGCGACCCGCACGGCACGTGTACCCAAGTACTACCGACTCAAGCGGCACTTGCTCGACATGACCGAAACCCTGCCGCCCGGCACACCGGTACCGCCGGAGCGCACGCTCGCGGCCGAATTCGACACCTCCCGGACGACCGTCCGGCAGGCCCTGCAGGAGCTCGTGGTGGAGGGCCGCCTGGAGCGCATCCAGGGCAAGGGCACCTTCGTCGCGAAGCCCAAGGTCTCCCAGCCGCTCCAACTCTCCTCCTACACCGAGGACATGCGGGCCCAGGGGCTGGAACCGACCTCCCAGCTCCTCGACATCGGATACGTGACGGCCGACGACACCCTCGCCGGACTCCTCAAGATCACCACCGGCGGACGGGTGCTGCGCATCGAGCGGCTGCGCCTGGCCAGCGGCGAGCCGATGGCCATCGAGACCACCCACCTCTCGGCCAAGCGCTTCCCCGCACTGCGCCGTTCCCTCGTCAAATACACCTCCCTCTACACCGCGCTCGCGGAGGTGTACGACGTCCGGCTCGCCGAGGCGGAGGAGACCATCGAGACCTCGCTCGCGACCCCGCGCGAGGCCGGCCTGCTCGGCACGGACGTCGGGCTGCCGATGCTCATGCTGTCCCGGCACTCGCTGGACGCGGACGGCGAACCGGTGGAGTGGGTGCGCTCGGTCTACCGCGGCGACCGCTACAAGTTCGTGGCCCGCCTCCAGCGGCCGGCGCTCTGACGGCCGGGCGGCCCGCGCACCCGGCGGACCGACCGCCCCGCCACCCACTCGGCTGACCACCCGTCCGACCGTCCGGCCCCGCATCCGTACGTACCGATATACGGACGGGGTCTTACGTTCACCGGGCAATCCCCCGTAGATTCCCTGCGCTTACGCAGAAGATCGACGAGGGGACGAAGGTCATGCCCAAATCGGATGCAACGGGAACAGAACGGGACACGGCGAGTCCGGGCACCACGCAGGGCTCGCCCTCTCCCACGTCCATCGCCGTGTGGGTGCTCGTCGGACTCGTCGGCGCCATCGGCTGGGGCGTACTGGCGCTCTCCCGCGGCGAGGAGATCTCGGCCGCCTGGCTGCTCGCCGCCGCCCTGGGCTCGTACGCCATCGGCTACCGCTTCTACGCCCGCTTCATCGCGCACCGCGTACTGAAGGTGGACAAGACCCGGGCCACCCCCGCGGAACGCCTTGACAACGGTGTCGACTTCCACCCGACCGACCGCCGTGTGCTCTTCGGCCACCACTTCGCCGCCGTGGCCGGCGCCGGCCCGCTCGTCGGACCCGTGCTCGCCGCCCAGATGGGCTACCTGCCCGGCACGATCTGGATCGTCGCGGGCGTCATCTTCGCGGGCGCCGTCCAGGACATGGTGACGCTCTTCTTCTCCACCCGCCGCGACGGGCGTTCGCTGGGCCAGATGGCCCGGGACGAGATCGGCCCCGTCGGCGGGGCCGCCGCGCTGATCGCCGTGTTCGCCATCATGATCATCCTGCTGGCCGTGCTGGCGCTGGTCATCGTCAACGCCCTCGCCCACTCGCCGTGGGGCGTCTTCTCCATCGGCATGACCATCCCGATCGCCCTCTTCATGGGCTTCTACCTCCGCGTGCTGCGGCCGGGCCGGGTCACCGAGGTCTCCCTCATAGGGGTCGCGCTGCTGCTGCTCGCGATCGTCGCGGGCGGCTGGGTCGCCGAGTCCTCCCTCGCCGGGACCTTCACCCTGGAGAAGGAGACGCTCGTCGTCTGGATGGTCGCGTACGGTTTCGTCGCCTCGGTCCTGCCGGTGTGGATGCTGCTCGCGCCCCGCGACTACCTCTCCACCTTCATGAAGGTCGGCACGATCGCGCTGCTCGCACTGGGCGTGGTCATCTCGATGCCCACCCTGAAGATGCCCGCGGTCACCGAGTTCGCCGCCCGCGGCGACGGCCCGGTCTTCGCCGGCTCGATGTTCCCGTTCGTGTTCATCACCATCGCGTGCGGGGCCCTGTCCGGATTCCACTCGCTGGTCGCCTCCGGCACCACCCCGAAGATGATCCAGAAGGAGACCCAGGTACGGGTCATCGGCTACGGCGCCATGCTGACCGAGTCCTTCGTCGCCATCATGGCGATGATCGCGGCCTGCATCATCGAGCCCGGCCTGTTCTTCGCCGTGAACTCGCCCCCCGGCGTCATCGGCACCACCGTCGAGACCGCCTCGCAGGCGGTGACGAACTTCGGCTTCGCCATCAGCCCGGAAGCCCTCGCGCAGGCCGCGAAGGACGTCGAGGAGACCAGTCTGCTCTCCCGTACGGGTGGAGCGCCGACCTTCGCACTCGGGATGTCGGAGATCTTCTCGGCCGTCATCGGCGGCGCCGGCATGAAGGCCTTCTGGTACCACTTCGCCATCATGTTCGAGGCACTGTTCATCCTGACCACCGTCGACGCGGGCACCCGCGTCGGCCGGTTCATGCTGCAGGACACCCTCGGCAACGTCCACAAGTCCTTCAAGGACGTCAGCTGGAAGCCCGGCGTGTGGTTCGCCAGCGCCATCGTCGTCGGCGGCTGGGGTTACTTCCTGTGGGTCGGCGTCAAGGACCCGCTGGGCGGCATCAACCAGCTCTTCCCGCTGTTCGGCATCGCGAACCAGCTGCTCGCGGCGGTCGCCCTGGCCGTCTGCACCACCCTCCTCGTCAAGTCCGGCCGGCTCAAGTGGGCCTGGGTGACGGGCGTGCCGCTGGCGTGGGACGTGGCCGTCACGCTCACCGCGAGCTACCAGAAGATCTTCTCGGAGGACGTGAAGGTCGGCTTCTTCGCGCAGCGCGACAAGTACCAGGCCGGCATCGACGCCGACAAGGTCCTGCCGCCCGCGAAGACCATGGGCGAGATGGAGACCGTGGTCACCAACGCCACGGTGGACGGCGTGCTGTGCGTGCTCTTCGCCGTCCTGATCATCGTCGTGCTGCTGGACGCCGCCCGGACCTGCTTCAAGGCGATCGCCGACCCGGCGTCCGTGAAGCTCTCCGAGGTCCCGTGGACCGAGTCGAAGATCGTCGCCCCGGCCGGGCTCGTCCCGACCGCCGAGGAGCGCGCCGAGCTCACGGCCGCGGGCCTGGACTCGGGCGGCGGCCGGGCGAAGGAGCCGGTCGCGTGAGCCGGGCGGCGCCCGGCCGCGCCGGTACGGGCCGCAGCGGTGCCGGGCGGCTGCGCCGGGCGCTGGCCCGGGCGCGGTACTTCGTACGGGAGTTCTCCGGCGAGGCCGCCTACGACCGGTACGTCGCCCACGCCCGCTCCCACGACCCCGACGCCGCGGTCCCGACCCGCCGGGCCTTCGAACGGGCCCGCACCGACGCCCGGGAGGCGGACCCCCGCGACGGCTTCCGCTGCTGCTGACCCGCTCGCCCCGAGGGCGCCCCGCCCCGAAGGCCCCGCCGCTCCTCGCGGCGGGGCCTTCGGCTTCCGGCGCCGCGACGGGGGGCCGGCCCGCCCGCCCGGCCCGCCCGCCCGGCACTCCGCCGCCCCGTACGCGTCCTGCACACTCGACCGCATGGACATGGTGATCAGGGCGGCGCTGCCCGCCGAATACGCGGAGCTGGGCGAGATCACGGCGCGGGCCTACCTCGCCGACGGGCATCTGGACGAGAGCGAGAACGAGCACTACCTGAACGTCCTGCGCGACGTGGCCGGCCGGGCCGCCCTGGCCGAGGTGCTCGTCGCCGAACGCGGCGGCCGCGTCCTCGGTGGAGTGACCTTCGCCGCGCCCGGGAGCCCGCTCGCCGACATCGCCGGCCCGGACGAGGCCGAGTTCCGGATGCTCGCCGTGGCCCGCGACGGCCGCGGGCAGGGCGCCGGCGAGGCGCTCGTACGGGCCTGCCTGGACCGGGCGCGGGCGATCGAGGGGGTTTCCGCGATGGTCCTCTCCACCCAGCGGAGCATGGCCGGGGCCCACCGGATCTACTCCCGGCTCGGTTTCGAACGCACTCCGGAACGGGACTGGGCGCCGATCGAGGGCCTCACCCTGCTGACGTACCGGCTGAAGCTGTAGCCGCGCCGACACAACATGTGGGGGCTTCCGCAGAGAGGCGCCCCCACATGTATGCTCAGGGCTGCTGTCGCCGCAGGGGAATCCGGTGCGAATCCGGAACTGTCCCGCAACGGTATGAAGTGCACCGATTGGTGTACCCGCAAGTCCGAGGACCTGCCGACAGCGCGCCCGGCTCGACCGAACCGGGCGCCGATACGTCCGGGCCTCGCGGTTGGGCCGGTGGACGCCATGCGGTGCGCGAGCTGCCTGCCCTGTCCGGGCCGACGCGTGCGCTGTCCCGCATGCGCCCCTCGCACCCCGCCCCGCCGATGACCGGGCCGAGCGAGGGAGAGCAACCCCCGTGACCATCGCGCCTTCCGCACCGCGCGCCGAGTCCGTTCCGTCCACGGCTCTTCATGGATCTGGCGAAGGTCCCGGGGCCGCACTCCTGCGTACCCTCACCGAACTGACGGCCGACCTCCCCGACACCGACCCCGGCCGGGTCGCCGCCGCCGCGCTGCGCGGCCGCAGCTCCATCGCCGACGAGGCCGAACTGCGCGGGCTGGCCACCGAGGCCGCCGCCGGGCTCATCTCCGAGGACCCGGCGTACTCCCGCCTCGCCGCCCGCCTGCTGACGCTGGCCGTGGCCGGGGAGGCCGCCGGCCAGGGTGCCACCTCCTTCTCCGCGTCCGTCGCCGTCGGCCACCGCGAGGGCCTGATCGCCGACCGCACCGCCGCGTTCGTCAAGGCCCACGCGGCCCGCCTGGACGCGCTGGTCGAGCACACCCTCGCCGAGGGCGCCGACGACCGCTTCGGCTTCTTCGGCCTGCGCACCCTGCACAGCCGCTACCTGCTGCGCCACCCGATCACCCGCCAGGTCGTGGAGACCCCGCAGTTCTTCATGCTGCGCGTGGCCTGCGGTCTCGCCGAGACCGGACCTGACAGCGAGACCGGCAGTGTCCAGGCCGTCGAGGAAGTGGCCTCGCTGTACCGGCTGATGAGCCGCCTCGACTACCTGCCGTCCTCCCCCACGCTCTTCAACTCCGGCACCCGGCACCCGCAGATGTCCTCCTGCTACCTGCTGGACTCCCCGCTGGACGAGCTCGACTCGATCTACGACCGCTACCACCAGGTCGCCCGCCTCTCCAAGCACGCCGGCGGCATCGGCCTCTCGTACTCCCGCATCCGCGCCCGCGGTTCGCTGATCCGCGGCACCAACGGCCACTCCAACGGCATCGTCCCGTTCCTGAAGACCCTCGACGCCTCCGTCGCCGCCGTGAACCAGGGCGGCCGCCGCAAGGGCGCCGCCGCCGTCTACCTGGAGACCTGGCACGCGGACATCGAGGAGTTCCTGGAGCTCCGCGACAACACCGGCGAGGACCAGCGCCGCACGCACAACCTGAACCTCGCCCACTGGGTGCCGGACGAGTTCATGCGCCGCGTGAACGCCGACGCCGACTGGTCGCTGTTCTCCCCGGCCGAGGTCCCCGAGCTGGTGGACCTGTGGGGCGACGACTTCGACGCCGCGTACCGCGCGGCCGAGGCCGCGGGCCTGGCCCGCAAGACCATTCCCGCCCGCGAGCTGTACGGCCGGATGATGCGCACCCTCGCGCAGACCGGCCAGGGCTGGATGACCTTCAAGGACGCCTCCAACCGCACGGCCAACCAGACCGCCGAGCCGGGCACCGTCGTCCACTCCTCCAACCTCTGCACCGAGATCATCGAGGTCACCAACGACGGCGAGACCGCCGTCTGCAACCTCGGTTCGGTCAACCTGGGCGCCTTCGTCCTGGCGGGCGCCGGCGACGGAAGCGGGCGGATCGACTGGGAGCGCCTGGACGAGACCGTCCGTACCGCGGTGACCTTCCTGGACCGCGTGGTGGACATCAACTTCTACCCGACCGAGCAGGCGGGCCGCTCCAACGCCCGCTGGCGCCCGGTGGGTCTGGGCGCCATGGGCCTCCAGGACGTCTTCTTCCGGCTGAAGCTGCCCTTCGACTCCCCCGAGGCGCGGGCGCTGTCCACGAAGCTCTCCGAGCGGATCATGCTCGCCGCGTACGAGGCGTCCTGCGACCTCGCCGAGAAGAACGGCCCGCTCCCCGCCTGGGAGCAGACCCGCACCGCCCGCGGCGTGCTGCACCCCGACCACTACGAGGTCGAGCGGAACTGGCCGGAGCGCTGGGACGCGCTGCGCGCCCGGATCGCGCAGACCGGCATGCGCAACTCGCTGCTCCTCGCCATCGCCCCGACGGCGACGATCGCCTCGATCGCGGGCGTGTACGAGTGCATCGAGCCGCAGGTCTCCAACCTCTTCAAGCGCGAGACGCTGAGCGGTGAGTTCCTCCAGGTCAACGCCTACCTGGTGGCCGAGCTGAAGCGGCTCGGCGTGTGGGACGCACAGACCCGCGAGGCGCTGCGCGAGGCCAGCGGCTCCGTCCAGGGCTTCGGCTGGATCCCGGCCGAGGTGCGCGAGCTGTACCGCACGGCGTGGGAGATCCCGCAGCGCGGCCTGATCGACATGGCGGCGGCCCGTACCCCGTACCTCGACCAGTCGCAGTCGCTGAACCTGTTCCTGGAGACGCCCACCATCGGCAAGCTCAGCTCGATGTACGCGTACGCCTGGAAGCAGGGTCTGAAGACGACGTACTACCTGCGCTCGCGCCCGGCGACGAAGATCGCCCGCGCGGCGTCCGGTTCGGCCGTCCCGGCAACCGCCGCAGTCCCGGCACCCGCCACTGCGCTTCCGCAGGCCGTCGACGCCGACGCGCTGGCCTGCTCCCTTGAGAACCCCGAGTCCTGCGAGGCCTGCCAGTAATGAGCTCGAACGACACCAAGAACCTGCTGGACCCGGGCTTCGAGCTGACGCTCCGCCCGATGCGCTACCCGGACTTCTACGAGCGCTACCGCGACGCGATCAAGAACACGTGGACGGTGGAGGAGGTCGACCTCCACTCGGACGTCGCCGACCTGGCGAAGCTGACGCCCTCCGAGCAGCACATGATCGGCCGGCTGGTCGCGTTCTTCGCGACGGGCGACTCGATCGTCTCGAACAACCTCGTCCTGACGCTGTACAAGCACATCAACTCCCCGGAGGCGCGCCTGTACCTGTCGCGCCAGCTGTTCGAGGAGGCCGTGCACGTCCAGTTCTACCTGACGCTGCTCGACACCTATCTGCCCAACCCGGACGACCGCGCGGCCGCGTTCGACGCGGTCGAGGAGATCCCCTCGATCCGCGAGAAGGCGCAGTTCTGCTTCAGGTGGATGGACTCGGTCGAGAAGATCGACCGGCTGGAGACGGCCGCCGACCGGCGCCGCTTCCTGCTGAACCTGATCTGCTTCGCCGCGTGCATCGAGGGACTGTTCTTCTACGGCGCCTTCGCGTACGTGTACTGGTTCCGCTCGCGCGGCCTGCTGCACGGCCTGGCCACCGGCACGAACTGGGTCTTCCGCGATGAAACCATGCACATGAACTTCGCCTTCGAGGTCGTGGACACGGTCCGCAAGGAGGAGCCGGAGCTCTTCGATGACGCTCTTCAGCAGCAGGTCACCGACATGCTGCGGGAAGCCGTGGAGGCGGAGCTGCAGTTCGGCCGCGATCTGTGCGGCGACGGCCTGCCGGGCATGAACACCGAATCGATGCGCGAGTACCTGGAGTGCGTCGCGGACCAGCGCCTGGTCCGCCTCGGCTTCCCGCCGGTGTACGGCTCGCAGAACCCGTTCTCCTTCATGGAGCTCCAGGGCGTGCAGGAGCTGACGAACTTCTTCGAGCGCCGCCCGTCGGCCTACCAGGTCGCGGTCGAGGGCACGGTCGACCTGGACGAGGACTTCTAGTCCGCGTCAGCGGTCCGGCCCGGCCGGTGTGAACGCGTCCCCGCTCCCGGGAGATCCGGGGGCGGGGACGCACTGCTGTGGGCACGGCGCCGGACCGGGATCAACGGCCGGGCGCGTGCCGCACGGCGAGGCGGGGCGCCGCCGGGCGGGGCTCCGTACGCGGGCGCGCGTCCCGGACGGTCCCCGGATGCCGCGGGCGTCCCCGGGGCGCGGTGCGGAGTTGGCGGTCGGTGCGGTGGTCGCCGAGGGCTCCGTAGAGGGCCGGGCCGGCGAGGAACGCCGCGAGGGCGAGGACGGTGAGGTAGTCGAGGAACGTGTTCATGACTCCACTCTCGCGATCGCGGCGTACATCGGACAGTGGCAGGACTGTCATGGAAGTACGAATTACTGCCACACTGGAGCCATGCTGAACAATGTGGCCGTGGCCGTGGTGAACGGGGTCGCCCCGTTCGAGATGGGCATCTTCTGCGAGGTCTTCGGGATCGACCGCAGTGCGATGGGCCTGCCGACGTACGACTTCGCCGTCTGCGCGATGGAGGACAACCCCCTCTCCGTCGGCGACGGCCATTACAGCCTCACCCTCCCCCACGGGCCCGACCGGCTGGAGGAGGCGGACCTGATCTGCCTCCCCGCCGACCGCGACGCGCCCACCCGCGACTACCCGCGGCCGATGCTGGACGCCCTGCACCGGGCCGTCGGCCGCGGGGCGCGCGTCCTGAGCGTGTGCAGCGGCGCCTTCATCCTGGGCGCGGCCGGCCTGCTCGACGACCGGCGCTGCACCACGCACTGGATGCACGCCCCAGCCCTCGCCCGCCGCTACCCGCGGGCGCGGGTCGACCCCGACGTGCTGTACGTGGACGAGGGCCCGGTGATCACCTCGGCGGGCACGGCCTCCGGAATCGACGCGTGCCTGCACGTCGTACGGCAGGAGCAGGGCGCAGAGGTCGCCAACACCATCGCGCGCCGGATGGTCGTCCCGCCGCACCGGGACGGCGGCCAGGCCCAGTACATCCAGCGGCCGCTTCCCCGGACCCCCTGCGACACGGTCGGCGAGGTGATCGCGTGGATGGCGCGCCACCTGGCGGACGAGATCACCGTCGAGCAGCTCGCGGAGCGTGCCCACCTGTCCCCGCGCACGTTCGCCCGGCGCTTCCTCCAGGAGACCGGCAGCACCCCGTACCAATGGGTGCTGCGCCAGCGGGTGCTGCTCGCGCAGGAGCTGCTGGAGTCCACCGACGAGACGGTCGACGCGATCGCGGGCCGCTGCGGCTTCGGCAACGCGGCCGCGCTGCGCCACCACTTCCTGCGGGCCCTGGGCACGACCCCGAACTCGTTCCGCCGGGCCTTCCGGGGGCCCCGGGCGGTGGCCTGACCGGCCCGCCGCAGGCATGGACCCCGCTTCCCGCAGGCATGGATCCCGCGTCCGGTACGCGTGGACGCCGATCGGTTGACCGATATGCGACTGGCCGAAACCATGGGAACAGTTGACCCAAACCGGCCCCATTCGTAGCCGTTCGATGACGTACGGTGAGCATTGCCCGGCCCGACCGTCCGCACAGCGCCCGGGCCCCGCACCTCTCACCAAGCCCAGGGGGGCCTGTATGTCCCGTACCGCTCGCATTCTCACCGCCGCCGCGTTCGCCGCGCTGCTCGTCGGTGGTGCGGCCGCCACCGCGTCCGCGGACAGCGGCTGGGGTGCCGCTCCCGCCGACAGTGGCTGGGGTTCGGCCCCCGCCGACAGCGGCTGGGGGGCGAAGCCCGCGGACAGCGGCTGGGGTTCGGCTCCCGCCGACAGCGGCTGGGGTTCGGCACGGAAGTAGCCCGCCGCCGCGCGCCGCGACGTACGCGCCGCGCCGGCCGCATCAGGCGCACACGACAGGGCCCCGCTCCTCTACCGGAGCGGGGCCCTGTCGGCGTGCGCGCGGCGGCCGGCGCCCGCTAGGCGTTCGGGACGGTCTCGTAGCGCGGGGTGCCCTCTTCCATCTGCCGCAGCGCGTCCTTGCGGTCGCGCTTCGAGAGCCGGTCGATGTACAGGTACCCGTACAGGTGGTCGGTCTCGTGTTGCAGGCAGCGCGCGAAGTAGCCGGTGCCGCGCACCTTGATCGGGTTGCCCCGGGCGTCCTGGCCGGTGACCTCGGCGTAGTCCGGGCGGGCCAGCGAGGCGTACGCCGTCGGGACGGACAGGCAGCCCTCGTTGGAGTCGTCGAGGACCCGGGCGCCCGTCGGCAGCTCCACGAGCTTGGGGTTGACCACGACACCGGTGTGCCGGTTGCCGTCGTCGTCCGGGCAGTCGTAGACGAAGACCTTCGCGTCGACGCCGATCTGGTTCGCGGCCAGACCCACGCCCTCGGCGGCCTTCTGGCTGGCGAACATGTCGTCGATCAGCTGCGCCAGCTCGTCGCCGAACTCGGTGACGTCCTTGCACTCCCGGTGCAGGACCGGGTTGCCGACCACCGTGATCGGACGGGCGGTGCCACGCTCGCGGTGGGCGAGCTCGCGCTCCGCACAGCCCTCGGTGTCCACGACGTACCCGTCGTTCAGGTTCTCGACGACCTCGTTCTCCTGCTGCGCCATGTCCGCCGTACGCCTTCCGTAAGTCCTGGCACCGATGGTCGCCAATGGCCACCGATGTGCCCGTACAGCCTACGGCCCCGGCTCAGCAGACTTCTTCGAGATCCCGCCACTCTCGGCTGTCCGGACTGTCGGCGACCCAGCCGTCGAGCAGCCCGCGCACCAGGCCGGCCGGCGCCGCGATCCCGCATTCCCGTTCCGGCACCCACAGCGAACCGGAGCCGGCCGTACGGTGCCCCAGCGGCCCGGGGTGTCCCGGCTCGCTGTGGTCGTGCGGGTCCAGGTGCTCCCCGTCGCCCTCGTCGCTCGGCATCTCGCTCTCCGAGCAGGTGCGGCACAGCAGCCGAACCGACGAGGACCAGTCCTCGGCGGCGAAGCCCGCGTCCGAGGCCAGCTGCTCCAGCGCGTCACGGTCCGCCTCGGTCGCCGCCTCCAGCAGCACCACCCAGGTCGGCACCGGCGACGGCGCCCACAGCTCGATCTCGTCGAAGACCGGGTACGAGGGGCCGGCCGCGGTCACCCGTTCCCCGTGCGGCACCCCGTCGTGGAGCACGACCTCGCCCCAGCGCCGCCCGGACGACGGCAGCGGGATCGACAGGACCTCCAGCCGGGCCGGGTCCAGCCGGCGGCCCCAGACCACCTCGGCCTCGCCCTCGGGCGACAGCCGCACGGCGGCGCTGCCCAGCTCCATGCCGACCGGCTCGCCGCCGGACTTGCCGCCCGCTCCCGAGCCGTGCGAGTCCCCGGGCACCTTCAGCCCGTACGCCTGCCAGGCCCTGCGGGCCAGCGGCCAGTCCTGCAGCGCGGTGGCCGCGATCCCGACGTTCCACCAGTCCGGGGCGCCGGCCTCACGGTCCAGCAGGGCCACGGCGCGCAGCCCGGCGGCCCGCGCCTGCTCCCAGTCGTGGCGGAACTTGTGCAGCAGGGCCAGATTGAACCAGGACTCGGACAGCCAGGGTTCCAGGTCCGCCGCTCTGGTCAGCAGCGCTCCCGCGTCCTCGTACCGACCGTCTCCGATCAGCGTGAACGCGCGGTCGGTGGCCTGCCGCCACGAGGCGGAGGGCCGATGGCGTACCTTCCCGAAGATCCTCACGATTCCCGCCTGCCGGTCCAACGGTGCAGCCTTGCGGACACTTCACGGTCCCTCTTACTGGCATCCAACCATGCCCGCTCGGACGGCCGCTCATTACCCATGGGTTACCCAGGCGGGACGGGAACAACTCTGTCATGCCCCTCCCTGGCCAGAACCCTCGCCAGGGACTCCACGACGTCCGGCTCGTAGTCCCGCCCGGTGCCCAGCCGCAACTGCTCCAGGGCGGCCAGTGAGCCACCCGGGTGACGACTGCCCGCGACCAGGTCGTCGTACGCGTTCACCGCGCGCACGATCCGGGCGGCCACCGGCTGGTCCCGGTACGGATCGGCCTGCCGTTCCACCACCACCGCGACCTCGGCGGGCACCCCGGTCTGCCGGGCCACCTCCCCGCCCAGCCCGGCGATCCGGCGGGCCTCGGCGGCGGGCAGCTCGGCGGTCGCCCCGTCCGGGAC
Source organism: Streptomyces sp. NPDC002044 (assembly GCF_040296725.1). NCBI lineage: Bacteria > Bacillati > Actinomycetota > Actinomycetes > Kitasatosporales > Streptomycetaceae > Streptomyces > Streptomyces sp. NPDC002044. The sequence continues at coordinate 13,505 of NZ_JBEOXU010000082.1, read as the reverse complement.
CGGGTCCACCAGGGACAGCTGGCCGATGTCGTGCATCAGGGCGGCGTACTCCAGCACGGTGAGCTCCCGCTCCGACAGGCCGAGCTCCCGGCCGACGGCGCAGCTGAGCGAGGCGACCCGGCGGGAGTGGCCCGGCCGGGTGTATCCGGCGATCTCGGTGGCCCGGGCGAGGGAGGTGATGGTCTGGCGGTAGGTGGTGCGGATCGCGGTGATCCGGTGGAAGGACATCTGGGTCAGCAGCAGGGGCACGCTGAAGACGGGCAGGGCCCACAGCCCGGCGACGGCCACGCCCAGGGCCATGACGACCCCGGTGGCGCAGATCGCCGAGCCGATGCCCAGCTGGGCGCGCAGCTCGTCGCGCAGCAGCGGCCCGTACGGCCATCCGGTCCGGGCCCCGGCCAGGGCCGCGGCGAGCACGGCGTCGCACAGGGCGGTGAGGAAGAGCAGGCAGAGCAGGAAGAGGACCAGGTACGGGCTCTGGCCGAGCCACTGCTCCAGCCGGCCGGAGTTGTAGAGCGGCTGGAAACAGGCGGCGGCGAACGCGACGGTCAGGACCCGGCGGGCCACGTGGTCGAAGGCGGGACCGCTGCCCCGGGCGATGTGCGGGACGACGCCGACGAGGGCGGCGGCGACCACGACCGCGACGGTCTGCAGGACCCCGTGGTGGGAGGGCAGCCCGGCGTTCTGCCCGAGCAGGGCGTACGCGAGGGCTCCGGCGGAGCCGAGCGGGGCGGGCCGGCGGTCCTCGGCCGCGCCGGGCCCGGGGCACTCGGGGCGGCCGTCGGTGCGGCGGTCGGTGCGGCGGTCGCGGCGGGCGAGCTCGCCGACCGCGACGAGGGCGCCGAAGGCCAGGGCCGCGCCCGGATCCAGGACCCCGGTCCACAGGGTGTGGCCGAGGGCCGCGACGGTGATGAGCGCGGCGGCCGCGCGGACGCTCCCGGCGGCGGCCCCGCGCAGGCACGACGCGGCGGTCCCGGTCCGGCCCGGCGCGGCGCCGGTTCCCGTCACGCCCCCGCTCCCGGCCCGCGCCGCTCGTCGGGCGGCCGGAAGGTTCCTGCTCCGGAGCCGCCGGGCGGCGCCGCGGGGGCCGCGGCGGGCCGGCCGGCGCCCTGGAAGGCGGCCCGTCCCCCGTCGCCCGGCCGGTCCGGGACGGCGTCCCGGCCCTGCACCGGGAGCCCCGGCAGTCCCTGCGGTCCCGGGAGCCCCGGCCCGGCGGCGGGGGCGGCGGGGTCCGCGCCCGGGGCGGCGGCGCCGATCACCCGGAGGTCCTCGTCGGAGGTGACCACGGGATGCCAGCCGTGCCGTCCGATGGCCTCGGCCAGGGCCAGCACCATGGCCGGGTCGAACTGCGCCCCCGCGCAGCGCTCCAGCTCGGCCAGGGCGGTCGGCACCGGGCGGGCCCGGCTGTAGGAGCGGGTGGAGGTCATGGCGTCGAAGGCGTCGGCCACCGCCACCACCCGGGCCAGTACCGGGATCTGGTCGCCGGTCAGCCCGTACGGGTAGCCGGAGCCGTCGATCCGCTCGTGGTGGTGCAGGATCGCGGACCGCGCCTCGCCCAGGAAGCCGATGCCGCGCACCATCTCGTGCCCGTACTCGGGGTGCAGTTCGATGATCCGGCGTTCCTCGGGGGTGAGCGGCCCGTCCTTGCGCAGCAGCCTGGTGGGGACGCCGAGTTTGCCGACGTCGTGCAGGATCCCGGCGATGCGGACGACTTCGAGGCGGTCCTCGGCCATGCCCAGCTCGCGGGCGATCATCGCGGAGGCGTGGCCGACCCGCTCACTGTGGCCGCGCGTGTAGCGGTCCTTGATGTCGACGGCCTGGACGAGGGCGCGGATGGTGGCCCGGTGGGCGGCGCGCTCGCGGTGGTACTGGGCGAAGACCCAGCAGGAGATGTACATCGGCAGCAGGACCAGGAGCGCGGCCGTCAGTCCGTACGGGCTGCGCCACATGACGGCCATCATCAGCCCGGCCAGGCCGTGCACGCAGTGCGGGGCGAGGGACCGGGTCAGCGGCCCGCGCCAGGCCGTGGCGGCGCGGCGGCGCTCGGCGGTGACCAGGACGCCCCCGTCGAGGGCGGTGAGCACGAGGCAGAAGACGACGGCGCCGGCCGCCGCCGGGAGCAGGACGTACGGGAAGTCGGCGAGCCAGACGCCCGGTCCGGAGCCCCCGGAGGAGACGGCGGCCCCCGCGGGCCCGGCGGCCGCGCCCCGCGCGCCGAGCGCGGCCGGGCCGCCCAGCAGCCCGAACGCCTGCCCGGCGGCCCAGGCCGCCATCGCCTGCTGCGCGCAGTGCCAGACCCGGCGCACCCGTACGGGCCGCTCGGCCACGGTCCCGGCGAGGCCGCCGGGGACCGCGACGAGCGCGGCGGCCGCGGGCGGCAGCAGGAACACGGCGGCGAGCAGGACGGGGAAGAAGGAGCCGATGCCCTCGGGCACCCGGGCGCCCAGCAGGGGACAGAACTTGACGAGTTCGCAGCCGAGGTAGAGCGCGGACAGCAGGGCCACCGCCGCCCAGGGGGTGCCGGCGCCGGTGAGCGCGGGGGTGACGCAGGCGAGGGCCGCGAGGACGCCGCAGAGGATGTATCCGCGCGCCGCCGGCGGAAGTGCCCGCATGGCGCTCTCCTCCCCTGTGCCGTCCGAGCCGGTACCGAATCCAACCAGTACCGAAGGGGGAGACTAGGTGGGGCCCCGATCCCGGCGGGCCACATTTCCGCTTTGCGCCAAGCGGACGCCCCCGGATTCGCACCTTCGGGTGAACGAGGTGCCTTTCCGGGGGCGGTGGTTCGAACGGCGTCAGCCGGTGGCCGGGTTGTCCGCGGTGACGTCGTGGTCCGGCACCGCCTGGCCCGACCGGATCAGCTCGATCCGGCCCATGACCTTCGAGCGCAGGTCGCTCGGTACGTCGTCGGACCCGCAGCAGCGCTTGACCAGCTTCTTCACGGCCTGCTCCAGGCCGTACTTCTCCAGGCAGGGGTTGCACTCGCCGAAGTGTGTCTCGAACTTCGTGCAGTCGCTGTCGGGCATCTCGTGGTCGAGAAACTCGTACAGGTGGTCCAGGACCTCAGCGCACTCCGTCTCGTGCGGCTCTCCGCAACTCATGAGCCCGAGCCTTTCCGGTCGTTCGACTCTCCCCCGCCGGCGGGCACCAGCCCGCGCTCGCGGGCGTAGTCCTCCAGCATTCCGCGGAGTTGACGGCGGCCACGGTGCAGTCGCGACATGACCGTACCGATGGGTGTACCCATGATGTCCGCGATCTCCTTGTACGCAAAGCCCTCCACGTCGGCGAGATAGACCGCGATGCGGAACTCCTCCGGAATGGCCTGAAGGGCTTCCTTCACATCCGAATCGGGCAGGTGGTCGAGCGCCTGCGACTCGGCGGAACGCAGTCCGGTCGACATGTGCGACTCGGCGCGCGCCAGCTGCCAGTCCTCGATCTCCTCCGCGGCGCTGCGCTGGGGCTCGCGCTGCTTCTTGCGGTAGGAGTTGATGAACGTGTTGGTCAGGATGCGGTAGAGCCACGCCTTCAGGTTGGTGCCCTCGCGGAACTGGTGGAAGGACGCGTATGCCTTCGCGTACGTCTCCTGGACCAGGTCCTCGGCGTCGGCCGGGTTGCGCGTCATGCGCAGCGCGGCCGAGTACATCTGGTCGAGGTACCCGAGGGCATCCCGCTCGAAGCGCGCGTTGCGCTCCGGGGTCGTCTCCTCCGCGTGGCCTTCGTCGGTCCCAGCGACAGGACCCACCTCCTCCGACAGCGTGGCGGCTCCGAAAGCGGATCCGCTCGCATCGGAGAATAGTCGACCTTCCCTGCTCTCCGCCGCTCGGAGCGAGCCGCGCTTGGGCCCGGGCAGCACCGTCCAGTCCAGGTCAGCGGCCTGCCTGCGGTTCTGGCTGATGACCTGGGTCATGCGCTTCCTCTCCTCGGGCGAATTGCCGTGCGTACCGACATCCGGGACAACAGAAGGGCCGTACGGCGCATTCCCCGGCGGGCGGCGGGTCCCGCGCCCCCGTCGTGCCGCGGGACGGCGGTGCGCGCGCCGGTCCCGCGATCCGCCGCGCGAATGTGTCAGGTCGCGGTCAGGGCGCGAGCCGCTCCAGCCATTCGCCCACCGCTCCGGTGATCACGTCGAGGGCCTGCCGCTGGGTGGTCGGCGCCCGCTTCGGGACCGCGAAACCGTGGTCGCCGCCGGGCACCTCGACGAGCTCGTACGGGTCCTGCCCGCCCGGCGCCGGGAACTCCCCGGGGCGTCCGAAGGCGTCCCGGCCGCCCTGCACCACGAGGGCGGGCCGGCCGGCGCCGAGCAGTTCGCCGGCGCGGGACTTCTCGGGGCGGCCGGGCGGGTGCAGCGGGAACGCCAGCGCCAGTACCCCGGCGGCGCCGAGGGAGGCGGCGGTCCGGCAGGCCACCCGGGCCCCGGCGCTGCGGCCGCCCGCGACCACGGGCAGTCCGGGGCGGGCGAGCACCGGCCAGAGCCCGCGCCAGCCCTCGTCGAGCACCTTGGGCGCGGCGGCCACCTTCTTCCCGGCGACCCGCCAGGGCTGCTCGACCAGGGCCACGGTGATCCCGCGCGCGGGCAGGGCGGCGGCCAGCGCCTGGAGGTCACGGGCCTCGATGCCGCCGCCGGCGCCGTGGCCGACGGCGAGCACGAGGCGGGCGGCGGGGGCGCTGTGCCAGGTGACGCGGGCCTCGCCGGGCGGGGTGTCGACGCTTTCGCTACGCGGGGTCATGCGCCGATCATGCCGGGTCGGCGCCGGTCAGAAGAGCGTCGCCTCCTCCGGCGCGGCCAGCTCCTCCAGCAGTTCGGGACCGTTGTTGCGGACGTTGCTGACGGCGGTGGAGACGGGGTAGGCCCGCATCAGTCCGCCCGGCGGCGGCGCCAGCAGTTCCCGCAGTTCGCCGGGGTCGCTGCGGGCGGGGTCCAGCCAGGCGTCCCAGCGGTCGGGGGTCAGCATGAGCGGCATCCGGGGGTGGATGTCGGCGAGCGAGGCGGGTCCCTCGGCGGGGGCCACGCCCAGCGGCCCGGCCTCGGCCTCGGCGGTGATCACGGAGCAGGTCGCCCACCAGGCCCGGGGGTGGTCGGCGGGCAGGGTCGCGTCCCGCCAGAACTCGTAGAGGCCGGCCATGGCGAAGACGGAGCCGTCGGCGGGCAGCACGAAGTAGGGCTGCTTGCGCGCCCGCTTCTTCTTGCCCTCGACCTCCAGCTGCCGTTCGTCGTGGGCGGTGACCCACTCGTAGTAGCCGTCGGCGGGGACGATGCAGCGGCGCTGTGCGAACGGCCGCCGGAACGACGGCTTCTCGTGCAGCGTCTCGGACCTGGCGTTGATCATCCGGGCGGCGCCGTCGGGGTTCTTGGCCCAGGACGGCACCAGCCCCCACTTCAGGACGCGGAGCTGGCGAACCGGACGCGGGTCCGGAGCGTCTTTCACCGGACGGTCGAGGACGACGAGGACCTCTTTGGTCGGCGCCACGTTCCAGTCGGGCTCCAGAGACTCTTCCGGCTCCCACTTCTCGACGCCGAATGCCTCCACGAGGTCCTCGGGGCTCCGACTCGCCGCATACCGTCCGCACATGGCTGCCACACTGCCATGGCACCCGACCACCACCGCAAGGAGTCCGCCACTTCATGGACAGCAGCTCGACGGCCGGCCTCTGGGACCGGCTCACGGGGATACAGACGGCGCCCGACCTGTGGCTGGTGATCGTGACGGGGGTGGCGGCGCTGGCCGCCGTCGGGCCGCGGCCGCTGTGGCGGCTCTCGCGCAACGCCGTCACCATCGCGCACGAGGGCGGGCACGGCCTGCTGGCGCTGCTCACGGGGCGCCGCCTGGACGGGATACGCCTGCACTCCGACACCAGTGGCGTCACCGTCAGCCGGGGCAAGCCGACCGGCCTCGGCATGATCCTGACCGCGGCCGCCGGATACACCGCGCCCTCGCTGCTCGGGCTCGGCGGGGCCGCGCTGCTGTCCGCGCACCGGATCACGCTGCTGCTGTGGGCGGCGACCGCCCTGCTCGTGGTGATGCTGGTGATGATCCGCAACGCGTACGGGGCCCTGACGGTGATCCTGACCGGCGGAACCTTCCTGCTGGTGTCCTGGCTGGCCCCCGCGGAGGTCCAGGCCGCCTTCGCGTACGCGGTGGTGTGGTTCCTGCTGCTGGGCGGAGTACGGCCGGTCTTCGAGCTCCAGGCCAAGCGCCGGGGCGGCGGCGCACCGGATTCCGACGCCGACCAGCTGGGGCGGCTCACGCACGTCCACCCGGTGGTGTGGCTGGTCCTCTTCCACGTCGTCGCGCTCTGCTCCCTCGTCGGCGGCGGCCGCTGGCTGCTCGGCCTCTGAGACGGCGTCGCGATCAAGATCCGGCGCCGGGCGGAGCCACTAAAGTGGGGGCCATGACCGATTCCCCCGCGCTCCCCGCCCTCTGGCCCGCTCCGCTCGCCGAAGCGGCCGTACACGCCACCGTCACGGTGCCCGGGTCCAAATCGGTCACCAACCGGGCCCTGGTCCTGGCCTCCCTCGCCTCCGAGCCCGGCTGGGTACGCCGGCCGCTGCGCTCGCGCGACTCCCGGCTGATGTCCGACGCCCTGCGCGCGATGGGCGTGGGCATCGAGGAGACCGTGTCCTCCAGCTCCGCCGGGGACGGCGCGGGCGGCGAGGCCTGGCGGGTCATCCCGGCGGCGCTGCACGGACCGGCCACGGTCGACGTCGGCAACGCGGGTACGGTCATGCGCTTCCTGCCGCCCGTCGCCACCCTCGCCGCGGGCGACATCCGCTTCGACGGCGACCCCCGCTCCTACGAGCGTCCGCTGGGCCAGGTCATCACCGCGCTGCGCACGCTCGGTGCCCGGATCGACGACGACGGCCGGGGCGCGCTGCCGCTGACCGTCCAGGGCGGCGGGGCCCTGGAGGGCGGGGTCGTCGAGATCGACGCGACCAACTCCTCCCAGTTCGTCTCCGCGCTGCTGCTCTCCGCCCCGCGCTTCAACCAGGGCGTCGAGGTGCGGCACGTGGGCACCAACCTGCCGTCGATGCCGCACATCCGGATGACCGTGGAGATGCTGCGCGCGGCGGGCGCGCAGGTGGACACCCCCGAGGCCGGCGGCGAGAAGAACGTGTGGCGGGTCTCCCCCGGCGCCCTGCTGGGCCGCGACATGGTCGTGGAACCGGACCTCTCCAACGCCCAGCCCTTCATGGCGGCCGCCCTGATCACCGGCGGCACGGTCACGATCCCGGACTGGCCGCGCCGCACCACGCAGCCCGGTGACGCGCTGCGCCGGATCTTCACGGAGATGGGCGGCTCCTGCGAGCTGACCGACGACGGCCTGGTCTTCTCGGGCACCGGAAAGATCCACGGCATCGACGTGGACCTGGGCGAGGTCGGCGAGCTGACCCCGGGCATCGCCGCGGTGGCGGCCCTGGCCGACTCGGAGTCCGTCCTGCGCGGGGTCCAGCACCTGCGGATGCACGAGACCGACCGGCTGGCCGCGCTGACCAAGGAGATCAACGCGCTCGGCGGAGACGTCACCGAGACCGCGGACGGGCTGCGCATCCGGCCGCGCGCGCTGCACGGCGGCACCTTCCACACGTACGACGACCACCGGATGGCCACCGCGGGCGCGGTGATCGGCCTGGCGGTGGACGGGGTGCTCATCGAGAACGTGGCGACGACCGCCAAGACCCTGCCGGACTTCCCGGCGATGTGGGCGGACATGCTCGCCGGGACCTCCGGCGTTCCCGCGGCCTCCGGCGCCGCCGGTGCCGGTGCCGGTGCCTCCGGGACGTCCCCCGGTGGCCCCTCCCGGGCCGGAGCGGGTGCGGGAGCGTAGGGCCCGTCATGCGCAGGTACGGCAAGAACACCGACGAGGACGACATCCGGTCCCGCCCCAACCGCAAGGGCAACCGGCCCCGGACCACCATCCGGCCCAAGCACGAGGACGCCTCGGAGGGCTTCGTCCTCACCGTCGACCGCGGCAGGCTGACGTGTCTGGTCGAGGACCGGACCGTGCACGCGATGAAGGCCCGCGAGCTGGGCCGCAAGGCGGCGGTGGTCGGCGACCGGGTCTGGATCGTCGGTGACCTGACCGGCAAGAAGGACACCCTCGCCCGGATCGTGCGGATCGAGGAGCGCAAGTCCGTCCTGCGGCGCACCGCGGACGACGACGACCCGTACGAGCGGGTGGTCGTCGCCAACGCCGACCAGCTGGCGATCGTCACGGCCCTGGCCGATCCGGAGCCGCGGCCGCGCATGATCGACCGGTGTCTGGTGGCGGCGTACGACGCGGGTCTGGAGCCCCTGCTGGTGCTCACGAAGTCCGACCTGACGTCCGCCGACAAGATCCTGGAGATCTACTCGACCTTCGGCCTGAACTACGTCGTCACCAACCGCGAGGAGCTGGCGACGGGCGACGCCGCCGATCGGGTGCGCGAGCGCCTCAACGGCCGGATCACCGCCTTCGTCGGGCACTCGGGCGTCGGCAAGACCACCCTGGTGAACTCGCTGGTCGCCGAGGGCCGCCAGCGCGCCACCGGGCACGTCAACGCGGTGACCGGCCGCGGCCGGCACACCACCACCTCGGCGCTGGCCCTGCCGCTGCCCTCGGGCGACGGCTGGGTCATCGACACCCCGGGCGTGCGCTCCTTCGGCCTGCATCACGTGGACCCGTCCCGGGTGATCCTGGCCTTCCCCGACCTGGTGCCCGGTACGGAGGGCTGCCCGCGCGCCTGCAGCCACCACGAGCCGGGCTGCGCGCTCGACGCGTGGGTGGAGGACGGCCACGCGGACCAGGCCCGGCTGTACTCGCTGCGGCGGCTCCTGGAGACCCGCGAGCGCCGCGAGGGCGACTGACCGGTCCTGCGGCCGCCTGCCTGCGGACCTCTTCGCGGCCCGGCCGGCCGCGTCCGGCGGGGTTTGCGGACGGCCACGCCTGGTAAAGGCATACTCGCACCGAGTGGCGCGCAGGCCCCGGGCCGGACTCCGGCCCCGGCCGCGCCACGTGAGGCGGGGAGGCATTCGACATGGCGTGGCTGCTGGTCGTGGTCGCGGGGATCCTGGAGACCGGTTTCGCGGTCTGCCTCAAGCTGTCCCACGGGTTCACCCGGCTCTGGCCGACCATCGCCTTCGCGTGCTTCGCGCTCGGCAGCTTCGGCCTGCTGACGCTGGCGCTCAAGAAGCTGGACGTGGGCCCGGCGTACGCGGTGTGGACGGGCATCGGAGCGGCCGGGACGGCGATCTACGGCATGGTCTTCCTCGGCGACCTGGTCTCCACCCTCAAGCTCGTCTCGATCTCGCTGGTCATCCTGGGCGTCATCGGCCTCCAGCTGTCCGGGTCGGCTCACTGAGCAGCCGCAGCATCTCCCGCGCGTCCGGCTCCTCCCCGGGGGCGATCACGTAGGACAGGGCGAGCCGTACGACGAGCTCGCACCGCCGGGCGTCCTCCCGGGGAGCCAGTGCTCCGGCGGCCCGGTCGCGCACGGCGCGCGCCAGCTCCCCCGGCCCCGGCGCCCGCCCGGCGGCGGGCAGCGCCACGTCCCAGGCCCCGGTGAGCAGGGCCCGTACGAGGGGTCGGGCGCGCGCCGCCCGTACGGTCCACTCCGCGACGGCGGCGAGCCGCTCGGCGTCCGCGGCCGGAGCGGACAGGGCCCGGTCCACCCCGTCGAGGTACCGGTCGGCCTCCCGCCGGACCAGGGCGCGGCCCAGCCCGGCCTTGCCGCCGAACTCGTTGTAGAGGGTCTGGCGGGACACTCCGGCGGCCGCGGCCACCTCGACCATCGTGACGGCGGGCCAGGGCCGGGCCGAGAGCGCCGCTCCCGCCGCGTCCAGTAAGGACTCCCGGGCTGCCGGCATGGGTCGCCTCCCCCTCCGGGCGTCCCGACGGGCTTTCCCGCCGGACCCCCCTCCGCCAGAGTTGACGGGGCGACAGATCCTGTCAAGGGCGCGTCCCGGGCGCGCAGGCGGCCGCGATACTGTTCGGCCATGTCCGAGTATGACGATGACCTGCGCCTTGCCCTCGACCTCGCCGACGCGGCGGACGCCGCCACCATGGAGCGTTTCCGTGCCCTCGACCTGGTGGTCGAGACGAAGCCGGACATGACCCCGGTGAGCGAGGCCGACAAGGCCGCGGAGGAGATCATCCGGGCCGGGATCGCGGCCGCCCGCCCCGGGGACGCGATCCTGGGCGAGGAGTACGGCCTGGAGGGCTCCGGTCCGCGCCGCTGGGTCGTGGACCCGATCGACGGCACGAAGAACTACGTGCGCGGGGTCCCCGTGTGGGCCACCCTGATCTCTTTGATGGCCGAGGACGCCGACGGCGTGTTCCGCCCGGTGGTCGGCGTGGTGTCGGCGCCGGCGCTGGGCCGCCGCTGGTGGGCGGCGCAGGGCGGCGGCGCGTTCGCGGGCGGCGCGCTCGGCGCGACGACGGCGATCGGCGTCTCGAAGGTGGCCGGGCTGGGTGACGCCTCGTTCGCGTACTCCTCGCTGACCGGCTGGGAGGAGCAGGGCCGCCTCCCCGGCTTCCTGGACCTCACCCGCGCCTGCTGGCGCACCCGCGGCTACGGCGACTTCTGGCCGTACATGATGGTCGCCGAAGGCTCGCTGGACCTGTGTGCCGAGCCGGAGCTGAGCCTGTGGGACATGGCCGCCCTCGCGGTCGTCGTCCAGGAGGCGGGCGGACGCTTCACCGGCCTGGACGGCGTGGACGGCGTGCACGGCGGGAACGCGGCCGCCTCGAACGGTCTGCTCCACGACGAGATGCTGGACCTGCTGCGCCCGCGCGCCTGATCCCCGCTCCGGCGCGGACCCGCGGGCACGGTGCGCGCTACGCGCCTCCTTGTCGGCCTCCCCGGTCCGTGGGAATCTGAGGATCCGCCCGCTTGTGCCTTTGTGAATGACTTCTCAATCGGCACCCACCCAAGCGGGCGGACTCACCCCAGGAGGTGGCTCTCTTCATGCTCGTCCGCGACGCAATGAGCTCTGTGATCCTCACCCTCGGACCCGCGCACACCCTTCGTCAGGCGGCCTGCCTGATGTCCGGCCGGCGCGTGGGCGCGGCCGTCGTCCTCGACCCCGAGCACAGCGGGATAGGCATCCTGACCGAGCGCGACATCCTCAACTCCATCGGCGCGGGGCACGACCCCGACCTCGAGTCCGTGGGGGCCCACACGACCAACAACGTCGTGTTCTGCACCCCGGAGGCCACCGTGCAGGAGGCCGCCGAGGCCATGGTCCACGGGGGCTTCCGGCATCTGATCGTCCTGGAGCACGGCGGCCCGGTGGGCATCGTCTCCGTGCGCGACGTGATCCGCTGCTGGGTCCCGGGCCGGCGGCGCACGGCCGAACTGGCGGGCTGAACGGGCCGGCCGGACCGGCGGGCCGAACGGCAGGAGGGCCGGACCCCCGTCGGGGATCCGGCCCTCCTGTTTCGGCGAGCGGCGGGCTGCTAGCCGCGGAGGGCCTGGACCGCGGCGTCCAGCCGCTTGCCGAAGTCGCCGTCCGCCTGGCGGAAGTTGTTGACCGCGCGCTCGGCGATGTCGTCGCGCGAGACCTTGGCGATGAAGCCGGCCAGGTTCTCCACGAGGCGGGACTTCTCGTCCTGCGAGTACAGGCGGTACAGGTTGCCCGCCTGGACGAAGTCGTTGTCCTCGCGGTGGACCGGCGCGGCGTGGTTGCCGGTGCCCCCGGTCAGCGGGACGGGCTGCCACAGCGGGCGGTCGGTCTGGTGCGGGCCGCCGAAGCTGTTGGGCTCGTAGTTCTTCGCGCCCTTGTGGCGGCCGTCGTACAGGTGGCCGTCGCGGGAGTGCGTCCGCGCCTCGGTGGCGTGCGGGCGGTTCACCGGCAGGTGGTCGGCGTTGATGCCGACGCGGTAGCGGTGGGCGTCGCCGTAGCCGAACAGGCGGCCCTGGAGCATCTTGTCCGGGGACGGGCCGATGCCGGGCACGAAGTGCGCCGGGGAGAAGACCGACTGCTCGACCTCGGCGAAGACGTTCTCCGGGTTGCGGTTGAGCTCCAGCCTGCCGATCTCGACCGGCGGGTAGTCCTCGTGCGGCCACACCTTGGTGAGGTCGAACGGGTTGAAGCGGTACCCGGCGGCCTCGGCGGCCGGCATGACCTGGACCTGCACGGTCCAGCTCGGGAAGTCGCCGCGCTCGATGGACTCGCGCAGGTCGCGCTGGTGCGAGTCGGGGTCCTCGCCGGCCAGCAGGTTGGCCTCGGCCTGGGTGAGGTTCTTGATGCCCTGGTCGGTCTTGAAGTGGTACTTGACCCAGAAGACCTCGCCGGCCTCGTTGTTCCACTGGAACGTGTGCGAGCCGTAGCCGTTCATGTGGCGGTAGGACGCCGGGATGCCCCGGTCGCCGAACAGCCAGGTCACCTGGTGGGTCGACTCGGGCGACAGACCCCAGAAGTCCCAGACGTTGTCCGCCTCCTGCGAGCCCGTGTACGGGTCGCGCTTCTGGGTGTGGATGAAGTCGGGGAACTTGATGGCGTCCTTGATGAAGAACACCGGGGTGTTGTTGCCGACGAGGTCGTAGTTGCCCTCTTCGGTGTAGAACTTCAGCGCCCAGCCGCGCGGGTCGCGCACCGCATCGGCGGAGCCGAGGTTGCCGGCGACCGTGGAGAAGCGCAGGAAGGTCTCGGTCTCCTTGCCGACCTCGGACAGGAACGCAGCCCGGGTCCACCGGGAGACGTCGCGGGTCAGCGTGAAGGTGCCGTACGCGCCGGCGCCGCGGGCGTGGACCACGCGCTCCGGGATGCGCTCGCGGTTGAAGTGCGCGAGCTTCTCCAGCAGCAGCTGGTCCTGGACCAGGACGGGGCCGCCGACCCCGGCGGTCTCGCTGTTCTGGTTGTCGGCGACCGGAGCCCCGGTCGCCGTGGTGAGCGGTCCCTGCGTCACGTGCGCCTCCTGCGTCATTCCTGCGTGTCCCGTCCTCGGCCTGAGCCGTACCTGATCCTATAATAGACAATGTCTAAGTCAAGCAGATATCCAACTCCACACTCGTTCGGGAGTTACACCGAGTTCCGTCGCTGTTAGGCTGGCGCTCATGAGTGACCTTCTGGAACGACTTCGCGGACGCGGCTGGCGCATGACGGCCCAGCGGCGCGTCGTGGCCGAGGTGCTCGACGGTGACCACGTGCACCTGACGGCCGACGAGGTGCACGCGCGCGCCGTGGCCAAACTCCCCGAGATCTCCCGCGCGACCGTCTACAACACCCTGGGCGAGCTGGTCACCCTCGGCGAGGTCCTGGAGGTCTCCACGGACCGACGCGCCAAGCGGTACGACCCCAATGCCCACCGGCCGCACCAACACCTGGTCTGCGCCCGGTGCGGAGCGATCCGCGACGTCCACCCGGCGGGCGACCCGCTGGCCGACCTGCCGGACACGGAGCGCTTCGGCTTCACGGTGTCGGCGGTCGAGGTGACGTACCGGGGGGTCTGCCCGAACTGCGCGGGCGCCTGATCACGAGCCGTACGCGGGAGGGGCCCGGAGCGTGTGCCCGTGCGCCCGTGTGCCCGTG
>NZ_JBEOXU010000081.1:0-27547 GCF_040296725.1 Streptomyces sp. NPDC002044 | reverse complement strand
TCGCGAGCCGCGGCTCGCGATGCGGCGTCCGCCCGGCCGGGATCCCCTCGCCCGGCACGGCCCCGGTGGCGGGCGCGTTGGCCGCGGTCAGGGCGCGCAGGTCCCAGGCCAGCTCGTCGGCGGGGTCGTCCTGCGCGTCGGCCATGTAGTGCGCGAGCGTGCACCGGTGGAGGGAGTCCCCCTCCTCGCCGATCTCGGACCAGATCGCGCCGAGCCGGTTGCGGGCCTCTTCGCGGTCCCCGGCGTGGAGCAGGATGACGGCCTGGCCGATCCGGGTCATGACGGCGTCCTCCGACGCCTCCTGCTGCTCCGTCAACGCGGCCTCCGGCTCGCTCCGCCGGACCTGCTCCGGTCCGGTCGTCACGAAGCTAGCCGCAGGCACCGGCAATGGCGCCGAGGCGCGGGGGCACGTCAGCCGAGGTCGGGGATCCGCCAGTCGATCGGCTCATGGCCCTGGGCGGCGACGGCCGCGTCGATCTGCGTGAAGGGCCGGGAGCCGAAGAACTTCTTGGCCGACAGCGGGGACGGGTGGGCTCCCTTGACGACCGCGTGCCGCTCCTCGTCGATCAGCGGGAGCTTCTTCTGGGCGTAGGCGCCCCACAGGACGAACACCGCCGGGTCGGGACGCGCGGACACGGCGCGGATGACCGCGTCGGTGAACTTCTCCCAGCCCTTGGCCTTGTGCGAGTTGGGCTCGGCCTCGCGGACGGTGAGCACCGCGTTGAGCAGCAGGACTCCCTGGCGGGCCCACGGCATGAGGTACCCGTTGTCGGGGACCGGCAGGCCGAGTTCCTCCTTCATCTCCTTGTAGATGTTCCGGAGCGAGGGCGGGGTCTTGACGCCGGGCCGCACGGAGAAGCACAGGCCGTGTCCCTGGCCCGCGCCGTGGTAGGGGTCCTGGCCGAGGACCAGCACCTTCACCTGGTCGAAGGGAGTGGCCTCCAGGGCCGCGAAGACCTGCTCGCGCGGCGGGTAGACCGGCCCGTTGGCCCGCTCCTTCTCGACGAACTCGGTGAGTTCCCTGAAGTAGGGCTGGTCCAGCTCCCCGCCGAGGACGGGAAGCCAGGACTCGGGCAGCATCTGGGTCACGGCAAAAACCTCCGGTACAAGTTCGTGCGACTGCTCCAGAACCTACCCGGGGCCACTGACAACGCCTCGGCCGCCTGCCGCGGTGCGCGCCCGTTCCGGCCGCGCACCGCTCCGGCGGCCGTCGCCTACCAGCTGGTCTTGCGGTACAGCTCCCACATCTGCATGGCGGTCTGCGGGTCGAGCGCCCGCTCGGCGCCCGCGATGTCGTCGCGCGCGGCGACGTACAGCTTGCCCTGCCACAGGGGCAGCAGCCGGACGTCCTCGGCGAAGATCTGCTGGGCCTGCTCGAACTCGCGGATGCCGGCGGAGCGGTCGCCCTCGCGGCGGGACTTCGGCAGCAGCTCGTTGATGATCTGCGCGGGCTCGTACGGCGTGCCGACCGCGTTCTCCTTGCCGACGAACGGCGCGATGAAGTTGTCCGGGTCCGGGAAGTCGGGGAACCAGCCGCGGCCGAAGATGGGGTACTCCCCGCCCTTGTAGCCCTCCTGGAAGGTCTTCCAGGGCTGGCCGCGCAGGGTGATCCGGAAGAGGTTGCTCTCGTCGAGCTGCCGCTTGATCTCGGTGAACTCGTCCGCGGTGGAGGCGCCGTAGCGGTCGGTGGTGTACCAGAAGGTCAGGTCCACCGGCTGGGTGATCCCCGCGTCTTTGAGGATCTTCTTGGCCTTGGCGACGTCCGCGTGACCGTACTTGTCGAAGAACGGCGTCTTGTGGCCGACGACCCCCTTGGGAACCATCGAGTACAGCGGTTCGGCGGTGCCCTGGTAGACCTTGGACACCAGCGCGCCGCGGTCGATGACCTGGGCGATCGCCTGGCGCACGGCCAGCTTGTTGACCTGCTGGTCCTTCGGGTTGAAGACCAGGTAGCGGATCTCCGCGCCGACGTTCTCGACGACCTGGACGCCCTGCGAGTGGGCGTCGGGGGCCTGGAGGTCCCGGACCTCCGCGGCCGACAGACCTCGGTAGGTGGCGTCGATCTCCTTCGACTTCAGGGACGCGATCATCTTCGCGGAGTCCTTGAAGTAGCGGATCGTGACGGCGTCGTTGCGGCGGTTGGCGAAGCCCGCGTAGCTGCCGTTACGGCTCAGGACCGCCTCGCCGGCGTCCTTGTACGAGTCGAGCACGTACGGGCCGGAGCCGGTGACCTTGTCGTCCTCGCGGACCTTGTCGGCCGGGTAGTCCTTCGGCGCGACGAGCGAGGCGGCCGGGGAGCCGAGCACGTACGGGAAGGTCGCGTCCGGGGTCTTCAGGTGGAAGACGACGGTCAGCGGGTCCGGGGTCTCGATCTTGTCCAGCGTGCCGAAGAGGTCCTTGGGACCGAGCTTGTGGCCGATGGTGCGGATCCGGTCGAGGGAGTGCTTGACGGCCTTGGAGTCCAGGGGCTCGCCGTTGGAGAACTTCAGGCCCTTGCGCAGGGTGCACCGGTACGACTCGTTCGCCGTGTCCGTGAACTCGCAGCCCTGGGCGGCGTCCGGCTGGGGCTTGGTGGAGCCCGTCGGGAAGGCCAGCAGCGTCTGGTAGACGTTCCGGTACAGCTCCCAGGAACCGTCCCATGCGGCCGCCGGATCGAGGGTGCTCGGGGCGCTGGTCGTGCCGACGACGATTCTCTTCTGGTCGCCACCGCTGTCGTCCGAGAGCAGGCCGCATCCGGCGAGCAGGGATATGGACGCAAGGGCCGCAGTGATCTGCAGGCATCTGGTCCGGTTGAACACGTGCACGCTCCTCGATCAGCCAGGGGTGCGGCAGACCCTACCGCAGTGCCCCACGAATCCAATGGATAGGTTTCGTGGGGCACTTGACCGGTTCCGTGCATATTCGTTATGCATTTGGCTCTCTTCAGGAGGCCAATGCGTCCGATTATCGGTCAGTGCACGCCGGCATTGAGGAACATTCCTCCGTCAACGACGAGAGTTTGCCCAGTGATCCATTCCGCTTGTGCAGATGTGAGGAACGCCGCGGCCCCTCCGATGTCCTCCGGAACCCCGAGCCGGCCGAGCGGATAGGCCGCCGCGGCCTCCTGCTCGCGCCCCTCGTAGAGCGCCTGGGCGAACTTCGTCTTGACCACCGCGGGGGCGATCGCGTTCACCCGGACGCCGGGTGCCATCTCGTGGGCGAGCTGGAGGGTCAGGTTGATCATGGCGGCCTTGCTCATCCCGTACGCGCCGATGAAGGGCGAGGCCGAGACGCCGGCGATCGAGGCGATGTTCACGATCGCCCCGCCGTTGTCCTTCTGCCAGGCGTGCCAGGTGCGCTGCGCGAAGCCGAGTGCGGAGATCACGTTGGTCTCGAAGACCTTGCGCGCGACCCCGAGGTCGAGGTCCGCGATCGGGCCGAAGACCGGATTCGTGCCGGCGTTGTTCACCAGGAAGTCGACACGGCCGAAGGCCTCCATCGTCCGCTCCACGGCGACGGCCTGATGGGCCTCGTCGTGCGCCTTCCCCGCGACCCCGATCACCCGGTCCGCGCCAAGCCGCTCCACGGCCTCCTTCAGGGCCTCCTCGTTGCGCCCGGTGATGCAGAGCCGGTCGCCGCGGGCGACCAGCGCCTCGGCGACGCCGTAGCCGATGCCCCGGCTCGCGCCGGTGATCAGCGCGACCCTGCCGCTGTCGATGCCGTCGTACGTCATGACGTGCGCCCTGCCTCTCGTCAGTTGAGCGGGCCGCCGGCCACGTACATGACCTGGCCCGAGACGAAGCCGGCGGCCTCGCCGGTGAAGAACGCGATGGCGTTGGCGATGTCGTCGGGACGGCCGACGCGCTGGACGGGGATCTGGGTGGCGGCGGCCGCCTGGAAGTCCTCGAAGCCCATGCCCATGCGCGCGGCCGTCTGGGCGGTCATCTCGGTGACGATGAAGCCGGGGGCGACGGCGTTGGCGGTGACGCCGAACTTGCCCAGCTCGATGGCCAGGGTCTTGGTGAAGCCCTGCAGACCGGCCTTGGCGGCGGCGTAGTTGGCCTGGCCCCGGTTGCCCAGAGCCGAGCTGCTGGAGAGGTTCACGATGCGGCCGAACTTGGCCTCGACCATGTACTTCTGACAGGCCCTCGACATCAGGAACGCGCCGCGCAGGTGCACGTTCATGACCGTGTCCCAGTCCGTCTCGCTCATCTTGAACAGCAGGTTGTCGCGCAGCACGCCCGCGTTGTTCACGAGGACGGTCGGGGCGCCGAGCGTGCTCGCGACCCGCTCGACGGCCGCCTCCACCTGCGCGGCGTCGGAGACGTCGCAGCCGACCGCCAGCGCCGTGCCGCCGGCCGCCGTGATCGCCTCCACGGTGTCCTTGCAGGCCGCCTCGTCGAGGTCGAGTACGGCGACCGCCCGGCCTTCGGCGGCCAGGCGTACGGCGGTGGCCGCGCCGATGCCCCGGGCCGCCCCGGTCACGATCGCGACGCGCTGCTCGGTGGTGGACATGCTGGATCTCCTCGCCCTTGAGAGGCGGCCGCCCAGAGGTGAGCAACCGCTTAGTAGCTTCAGCTGAGGAGACGCTAGGAGCCCTGGCACCCGGTGTCAACGGGGGTCCGCTCCGTCCGGCCGGCGGACGCCCCCCGGCCGGACGGAACGACGCCGGCGACTAGAGGACCAGCAGGCCCAGGAGCCGGTCCACCTCCGCGGCGGGGTCTGCCGTCAGTCCGGTGTGCACGGGGCCCGGCTGGACCACGGTGCTCCGCGGCGCGATCAGCCAGCGGAACCGGCGGCCCGCGTCGTCGCCGGCCGCCTGGCCGGCCCCCTCCCCGCCGCCGCACACGCCCTCGACCCCGCGCAGGGCGGCCCGGACCCCGGTCACGTCGGCCTCCGGGTCCAGGGCGAGGAGTTTGGCCTCGTCGAGGTGGATGCGGGCGGCCACGTACGCGTGGGCCCGGCTGTAGACGATCACGCCGGCGTTGAAGCACTCGCCCCGTTCCATCCGGGGCACCACCCGTACCAGCGCGTACTCGAACACGTCCCGCTTGATCACTCGCTGTCGCTCTTCTTCCGGTGGGGCTGGGGGGCAAGACGCTCGGCGAGCCATCCGGGAGGGCCGGACCGCGGCCTCGCCTCGGCCTCCATCGTGATCCTCTCGTGGATGGAGGCCGCGCGCGGCAGCAGCACCTCCACGTAGGCGCGGCGCAGGGCGTCGGTCGTGTCGAAGCCGGGCTCGTCGACCAGCCATTCGTCGGGAACGTCGGCCGCCACCTCGGTGAGCAGCTCTTCGGTGACGAGCGGCGCGAGCGCGGCGGCCGCCGCCGCGACGTCCGGTCCGACGGGGGCCAGGACATGATCGGAGGCGTTGTACGGCTTGGCGGCCGCGGCCCCCGCCGTGGGCCAGTTGTGCTGCCAGATCATGGTGGCGCCGTGGTCGATGAGCCAGAGGTCGCCGTGCCAGACGAGCAGGTTGGGGTTGCGCCAGGACCGGTCGACGTTGTTGATCAGGGCGTCGAACCAGACCACGCGCCCGGCCTCGACCGGATCCACCTGGTAGGCGAGCGGATCGAAGCCGATGGACCCGGGCAGGTAGTCCATGCCGAGGTTGAGCCCGCCACTGGCCTTCAGCAGCTCCTGGACCTCCTGGTCGGGCTCGCCGAGCCCGATGACGGGATCGAGCTGCATCTGCACGAGCCGCGGGACCCGCAGTCCCAGACGCTGGGCGAGGCGCCCACAGATGACTTCGGCGACGAGCGTCTTGCGGCCCTGGCCGGCACCGGTGAACTTCATGACGTACGTCCCCAGATCATCGGCCTCGACGATCCCCGGGAGCGAGCCGCCCTCACGCAGGGGCGTGACGTAGCGGGTCGCGATCACTTCTGTGAGCATTTTCCCAGGGTATCCATTCGCTAAGCCTTTCAATAAAAGGGACACTCTCCTCCTGTGCGTCCCTGCGGCGTGTCGGCCCAGGACCTTGGGGAGAATCTGGGGAGTTTCAGTCAGTGCCCCGTTCCCCGGCGAGTGTCGAGGGGCCCCACCGCCAGATTAGGCGTCGTGATCGTCGCGCCCTACCGAGATTCCAGGGGCTCGACGGCCGGGTCCGGCCAGGGGAGAGCTCGGACTTCGCCGCGCGCCCCGTCGCCCCGCCCCGGACATGCCGCTTCACCGGACCGGGTCCCGGTCCACGCCGCGCCCTCACTCCTCAGGCCTGAGGCCAGCGGACCTCGTGGTTCTCCCGCCGTGGTTAGACACCTCTTGGATGCCTTTTCCTCATCGCTCCACGACGGTCTTCACCAACGCAGCATGAGGCGGTTTGAAGTCTCCCCCCGCAGGGCGACTCCGAAGGGCCACACCTTCATCTCTCGCACAGCATCGCTTCTGGGAGCTGCCCTAACAGTCCCTTTCGCGTTCAGGACACAAACACCCAGGCCCTCCTCTGCCTCGCCCGACGACGACGAGCCGCCGTCCTTTTCGCCATGCTCCGAGACGGCACCTTCCACCAACCCCACAGCACCCCCCACGGGTTGGCCAAACCCATAGGCCCCTGGCACCGCGCACCGCGCACCGGCCCCGCGCCTCCGGCCTGAAGCGAGCGGGTCGTCCGGGTCACGCTCCCCTGGTCCGCCGAAAATCCGCGGCGGCCGGTGCGCCGCGCCCCCTACCCTGCCGGACACCACCAGCCTCCCCAGGACGAGGACCCACCGATGACGAGCACCCCCTCCGTACGCCCGGAGATCATCGACTTCTACACCCGGTCGGACGAAGCCGCACGGCTCCACACCAACGCCACGGGCTCTCTGGAACTCACACGCACCCGCGAGTTGCTCCGCCGCCACCTCCCACCCGCACCGGCCCGCGTGCTCGACGTCGGCGGTGGACCGGGAACCCACGCCCGCTGGCTCGCGGAAGACGGCTACACCGTGCACGTCGTGGACCCCGTGCCCAAGCACGTCCGCCAGGCCGCCGCCGTCGACGGTGTGACGGCCGAGGTGGGCGACGCCCGCCACCTCACCGCCACCACCGGGACGTACGACGCGGTGCTCCTCCTGGGCCCGCTCTACCACCTCCACGACACGGCCGACCGGATCCGCGCACTGGCCGAGGCGGCCCGCGCGGCCCGGCCGGGCGGCCTCATCGCCGCAGCCGCGATCTCCCGCTACGCCCCCCTCCTCGACTACATCGCCACCACCGGCATCACCGAGCCAGAGGTCCAGGACAGCCTGCGCGACACCCTCGACCGGGGCCGTTACGCGGGGCAGCGCGGCTTCACCGTCGCCTACTTCCAGACCTCCGCGGAGCTCCTCGCGGACGTCACGCGGGCCGGACTCGCCAACCCCACCCTCTACGGCGTCGAAGGACCGGGCTGGGTGGCGGTCAAGGCCATCGAGAAATACACCGGTACCAACCTCCTGGGCACGGACATGTACGAGGCGGCACTCGCCGCGGCCCGCGTCGCCGACCCGCACCCCGCGCTCACCGACGCCTCCGCCCACATCCTGGCCGTGGCCCACGCCGCCGGCGGCGGCGAGGCGCCCTCTCGCGGGGCGTGAGGGGGGTCAGGTCGCGGGAGCCCACTGCCCGAGCAGCTCTTCGGCCGTGGTGATGGTCGCGACCAGCGCGAGGGAGTTGCGGATGACCTCCGCGGTGACGGAGGCGGGCACCCCGGCGATGGCGTCGGCCGGGACCACGACCTGATAGCCGAGGTTGACGGCGTCGAAGACGGTGTTCGGGATCGCGATGTTGGAGGAGACTCCGGTGACGACGAGCGTACGGATGCCCAGGTTGCGCAGCAGCGCGTCCAGGTCGGTGCCCGCCATCGGCGAGAGCCCGTGCAGCCGCCGCACCACCAGGTCCTGCCCGGCCACCACGATCGGGGCCGCGACCTCCACCGCCCGGCTCCCGGTCAGCTGCCGGACGGGCAGTTTCCCGGCGGCCCGGAACAGCCTTGCGTTGGTGTTGGCGCCGAGCCCGTCCGGACGCCGCTCGGCGACCGCGTGCAGCACCTGTACGCCGGCCCCGCGCGCGGCGTCGGCCAGCGCGGCCACCCGCCCCAGCACGCCCGAGTCCCGTGCCTCTTTGGCGAGTTCGGGCAGCGCGCTCTCCTCGCCGACGACACCGTTCTGGCACTCGACGGTGAGCAGTGCGGTGGTGGCGGGATCGAGATCCGGCATGGCTCCCCCTGGCGTGGCGACGGAAGAGCCCGCATGATTCCTGACACACAGTCAGATGTGAAGGGGCGCGGGCCGGATGGACGACGAAGCACGCTTGAACGGGACACGCACGGACGCGACACGCACGGAGGGGACGCTCACGGAGGGGACGCTCACGGACGCGACGCTCCCCGACGGAGCGCAGCGGCGGGGCCGCCGCATCATGATGACCGGGGAGGAAGTGGACGCCTTCCTGCGGGAACAGCGCACCTGCCGGGTGGCGACGGTCTCCCCGGACGGGCGTCCGCACGTGGGCGCCCTGTGGTTCGCCTGGGACGGCCGCTCGCTGTGGCTGTACTCGATCACCCGCAGCCGGCGCTGGTCCGACCTGCGCGAGGATCCCCGCATCTCGGTGGTCGTGGACTCCGGGGAGTCGTACGACGAGCTGCGCGGCGTGGAGCTTTCGGGCAGCGCCGTCTTCGTGGGCGAGGCCCCGCGCACGGGAGAGCCGTGCCCCGAGCTGGCGGAGGCCGAGCGGATCTTCCCGGTCAAGAACTTCGGGATCGAGGAGATGCCGCACGACGGCCGGCACGCCTGGATTCGCCTCACCCCCGAGGCGGTCGTCTCCTGGGACTTCCGCAAGATCTAGTGCCGCGACCCGGTGGACCTTACCGGTCACGACACCCCCTGGACCCGGTCGGCCGCCTGCCGCAGCGCGTCGACCGCGGCCCGGATGGAGGGCCGCCGGCCGGCGTCCGCGCGCCAGACGGCGTACACGTGGCGGCGGACGCTGTCGGAGACCGGCAGCAGCCGGACCCCGTCCGGCACCGGGCCGCGGCCCAGCCGGGGCGCCACGCACACCCCGAGCCCGGCCTCCACGAAGGCCAGCTGGGTGTGGTGTTCCTCGGCGATGTGCGCGATGCGCGGTTCCGTGCCCGTGCCGCGCAGGGTGAAGACCAGCCACTCGTGGCAGAACTGCCCCTCGTTCCAGGAGATCCAGTCGTCCTCGGCGAACTCCGCGAGGGAGATCTCCGTGCGGTCGGCCAGCCGGTGGCCGGCCGGCACGGCGATGTCCACGGAGTCGTCGAGCAGGTGCGTCCGGGTGAGTTCCGCGGGCACCGGCATCCGCTTGTTGTGCCAGTCGATGGCGAGCGCCATGTCGAGATCCCCGCGCACCACCGCGGCCATGCTCTCCTCCGGCTCCCGTTCGCGGACCAGGGCGCGGAGCTCCGGATGGTCCGCGCGCAGCGCGGACAGGGCCCGGGGCAGCAGGCCGCGCATGGCGGTCGGGAACGCGGCGATCCGCAGCTCCCCGACCGCGCATCCGCGCTGGGCCTCGACGTCGGCCTGGGCCAGCTCGACCTGGGAGATGATCCGGGCCGCGTGATCGGCGAGGAGCCGTCCGGCGTCGGTGAGCCGGATCCCGCGCCCGTTCCTGGCCAGGAGGGGCTGGCCGACCTCGCGCTCCAGCTTGGCCATCTGCTGCGACACGGCCGAGGTGGTGACGTGCAGGCCGCCCGCCGCTCCGCCGACCGAGCCGTGGCGGGCGAGTGCGTCGAGGGTGCGCAGGCGCTCCAGGTTCAACATGTAAGCAATGCTACGACGTCGCCCCGACGAACTCTCGCTTGTCCTACGAAGTTGATACGAGCACAGTAAAGGCCATGAGCGCACCCGCGGCCCCCCGCCCCACCCCCACGACACCCTCCCCCGACCCGGGCGCCCAGCCGACCCCCGACCAGACCGCAGGCCGGACCGCCGCCCCGACCCCTGACCGGACCGCCGGCCTCGCCGCCGCCCCGGCCGGGCTGCCGTCCGGCCGCCGTGCCCGTCTCCTCGACTGGCGCGTGCGCTTCGCGGTCCTCTCGGTGGTCTGGGGCTTCAGCTTCCTCCTGATCAAGGTCGGCACCGAGGCGTACCCCCCGTTCCAGGTGGCCCTGGGCCGGGTGCTGTTCGGCGCGCTCGCGCTGCTCGCCGTACTGCTGGTGCGCCGCGAGCCGCTCCCCCGGGGCCTGCGCACGTGGGGCCACCTGACGGTGGCGGCGCTGCTGCTCAACACGCTGCCGTTCTCGCTCTTCGCGTTCGCGGAGCTGAGCATCCCCTCCAGCCTGGCCGGCATCTGCAACGCCACCTCCCCGCTGTGGGGCATGGCGCTGTCGATGGTGGCCCTGTCCGAGGACCGCCCCACCCGGCGCCGCTTCGCCGGCCTGGGCCTGGGCTTCCTCGGCGTCCTCACCGTCCTCGGAGCCTGGCAGGGCTTCTCGGGCGTCGACGGCGAGGGGACCGCGCTCGCCCTGCTGGCCGCGCTCTGCTACCCGATCGGCTGGATCTACGTCCGCCGCACGCTGGCCGGCACCCCGGGTTCCCCGGTGGCCATGACCGGCGGCCAGCTCCTGGTCTCCACGCTCCAGCTCACCCTGGCCAGCGCGGCGTTCACCTCGGCCCCCGTCTCGTTCCCGCTCTGGCCGACCCTGTCGGTGATCGCGCTGGGCGCCCTCGGCACCGGGCTGGCCCTCCAGATGCAGTACGGACTCGTGTCGGAGGTCGGCCCGACGACCGCCCAGATGGTCACCTACTTCATCCCGGTCATCGCCACCACCGCGGGCGTCCTGGTCCTTGGCGAGCAGCTGCACTGGAACACCCCGGTCGGCGCCCTGATCGTCCTGGCCGGAGCCGCACTCACCCAGACCCGCCCCGCCGCCCGCAAGCCGGCCTGACGGCACCGTACGGCCCGGGGCAAGGGACCCTCCGGGCGGTAGGGGTACGGGTTCGCGACGGCCGGGGTCAGACGTAGCGGACCCCGGCCGCCCCCGGCCGGACCGCCGCCGCCACGGCGTCGGCCAACGCCGCGACCTCCGACGGCCGCAGCCGCGACACCGTCAGCCGCACGCCCGGTCCCGACTCGACGCGGAACCGGGCTCCGGCGGCCACCGCCCAGCCGGCGGCGAGCAGCCGCGTCACCACGCCCGTCTCGTCGGCGACCGGCACCCACACGTTCATCCCGCTCCGCCCGTGGGCCGCGACCCCGCGCTCGCGCAACGCGGCGACCAGAGCGTTCCGCCGTTCCCCGTACGAGCGCGCCACCGCCTCCCGGTCCACCGCGCCGGAGGTCCACAGCTCCACGACCGCGTACTGGAGCAGCCGGCTCACCCACCCCGGCCCCAGCCGCTGCCGCCCGCGCACCCGGTCCAGCGTCACCGCGTCGCCCGTGAGCACCGCGAGCCGCAGGTCGGGCCCGTACGCCTTGGCCGTGGAGCGGACCAGCGCCCAGTGCCGGGTCACCCCGCCCAGCGGGTGCAGCGGCAGGTCGACGAAGCCGTGCCCGTGGTCGTCGTCGATCACCAGCACCTCGGGGTGGTCCGCCAGCAGTCCGCGCAGCGCCGCCGCCCGCTCGGCGCTCACCGCGGCCCCGGTCGGGTTCTGCGCCCGCGAGGTCACCACCAGCGCCCGGGCCCCGGCCGCCAGGGCCCGCGCCAGGGCGTCCGTGCCGGGGCCCTCGTCGTCCACCGCCACCGGCAGCACGCGCAGTCCGAGCGCCGGGGCCAGGTCCAGCACGCTCCCCCAGCCCGGGTCCTCGACGGCCACGGCGTCGCCCGGCCGCAGGTGCGCGGCCAGTACCCGTTCGATGGCGTCCAGGGCGCCCGAGGTGAGCGCGACCGGCCCGTCCGGCACCCCGTCCGCGTCGAAGCCGGCCCGGGCCAGGCGGGCCAGTTCCGGCGCGACCGGGTCCTGGCCGTAGAGGGCCGGCCGCCGCGCGTACGTCCGGGCGGCCGCGGCCAGCGGTCCGTCCAGCGGGGGCAGCAGCGCCACGTCCGGATTGCCGTCGGTGAGGTCCCGGACGCCGTCGGGAACCTCCGTCCGCAGCGCGTCCCGCGGAGCACTCGACGGCCGGGACCGCACCCGGCTGCCGCGCCGCCCGTCGGTCTCGATGACACCGCGTTCCCGCAGCGTCCGGTAGGCGGCGGCCACGGTGTTCGGGTTGACCCCGAGCCGGGCGGCCAGCTCCCGCATCGGCGGCAGCGGCGTTCCGGGCGCGAGCGCGCCCGCGCCGACCCCCGCCTCGACGCTGGCCGCGATACCCGATGCGCCGCGCCCTGTGATTCGATACTCTCCTAGCACAAACCTTATTATGCACTAATACAATGGAGATCGCACGATGACCACGACATCGACCTCGACCACGGAGACCACGGAGATGACGGAGACGACGGAGACCGCCGAGACGGAGGAGACGCAGACGGCCGGCTCCGCGCCCGCCGGGGCCTACGAGCCCACCGACCGCACGATCCCCACCCGGTCCCGCGAACGCGCCCACTACGACCGCGAGACGGTCCACTCGATCCTCGACCAGGCGTACGTCTGCCACCTCGGCTTCGTCCGCGACGGCGCGCCCGTCGTGCTGCCCACGCTCTTCGCCCGCGTCGGCGAGTCCCTCTACCTCCACGGTTCGACCGGCTCGCGCCCGCTGCGCGCCGCCGGCCGCAGCGACCCCGGCCTGCCCGTGTGCGTCACCGTGACCCACCTCGACGGCCTGGTGCTGGCCCGGTCGGCGTTCCACCACTCGCTCAACTACCGCTCGGTGCTGGTCCACGGCACCGCCCACCAGGTCACGGACGAGGCGGAGTGCCGGCTGGCCCTGGACGCCCTCGTCGACCACGTCGTCCCGGGCCGCTCCGCCGACTCCCGGCCCGCAAACGCCCGGGAGCTCGCGGCCACCGCCGTGATCCGCCTGGACCTGACGGAGGTGTCCGCGAAGATCCGTACCGGCGGCCCGAACGACGACGCCGAGGACCTCGCTCTCCCGTACTGGGCGGGCGTGGTCCCCGTCGCCCCGGCCTACGGGACGCCGGAGGCCGCCGCGGACCTGGCCCCCGGCACCGCCCTGCCGGGCTACCTCGCCGCGCGCTGAGGACCGCGCCGCGGCGCGCCGGGCCGGTGTTCCGGGGCACCGCCCGGCCCGCCGGCCGGCCCCGCACCCCCGCTCGGCCCCGGACCGTCCGCCGGAACGCCCGCCGGCCGGCGGGACTCCGCCCCGATCAGCGCCCCGACGGCCGTCAGCAGCAGTACGGTCCCCAGCACCACGGCGCCGGTCAGCCGCTCCCCGAGCACCAGGACGGCGATCACCGCCGCGCTGACCGGCTCGATCAGCATGATCACGGAGACGGTCGCCGCCCGTACGGCGGCGGCCCCGGTGAAGTAGAGCGCGTACGCCAGCGCCGTCGGCACGACGGCCACGTACACCAGCAGCCACAGCACCCGCCCGGGTTCGGCGGTGTGCGGCAGCAGCCCCTCCAACGCGGCGAGCGGCAGCAGGCACACCGTGCCCACCCCGACCGACCAGGCGGTGGTGACCAGCGGGTCGCCGCCCGCCCCGCGCTGACCGAGCCACCGGGCCCGCAGGGTCATGGCCGCGTACCCGGCGGCGGACAGCAGGGCCCAGCCGACACCGAGCGGCCGCACCTCGCCGCCCCCGCTGCCCAGCACCAGTACGGCCAGCCCGGCCAGCGCCCCGACGACGGCGGCGCTCCCGCCGCGGCCGAGCCGCTCGGCCATCCAGTAGCGGGCGCCGAGCGCGATGAGCACCGGCCCGGCCCCGAGGGTGACCACGGTCCCGACGGCGAGACCGGTCTCGCGGACGGCGGCGAAGTAGGCCGCCTGGAAGAGCGTGAACAGCAGTCCGGTCGAGATCAGCGAGGGCACCGAGGGCCGCGGCCGCCGTGCGCCGGAGCGCGGCCGACGCCGTACGGCGAGGACGGCCAGCAGTACCGCCAGCCCGCCCGCGCACCGCCAGAAGGACAGCGAGAGCGGGCCGAGGTCACTGGCGAGGAAGAGGAGCGAGGCGGCCGCTCCGGCGGTGCCCCAGGCGGCTCCGGCGAGAACGAGGTACAGCAGACTGCGCCCGGCGGCGGGCGAATGGTTCGACACGTGTGGTCTCCGCGCGTGCGTGAAGGGATGAGGGGAAAGGTCATCGCTTCGCGGGCAGCGCGCACCCGCCCGGGAACACCCGGGCCGGGGCTGTCGTACGTGGAGGTGCCGCCCGCGCCTGGGGCGGGTCTGAGAAGTCCCGCCCGGCTCGCGGCGCCCTTCGGGCGCCCGGCGCTACGTCTCAGACCCGCCCTAGGCGGCGGGAGGCGGAAGCACGGTCATAGGCATGGTCCGCAGCCTATGCCGTGGTCGTCTCGCGGTCCAGCACGGCCGGGTCGGCCGCCGCGGGCGGGGTGGGCCGGGAGGACTGCGCGATGAAGGCGCCGCCCAGCACCAGCGCGCCGCCGGCGATCTGCCAGGTCGAGAGGTACTCGCCGAGCAGGATCCAGGCCAGCACGGTCGCGATCACCGCCTCCAGGCAGGCCACGACGCCCGCGACCTGCGGGGAGAGCCTGCGCACCGACACGACGCCGGTCAGGTAGGCCAGCACGGTCGCGACGAGCACCACCCAGCCCAGCAGCAGTCCCGCCGGAAGCATGGTCCCGTTCAGGGAGGCGTCCGCGGCCAGCACCCCCCAGTCCATCCGCCAGGGCCGGGAGATCACCGTCATCACCAGAGTGCCGATGAGCATCCCGTACGCGATCACGCCCAGCGGGTCGGGGACGTCGTCCCCGTCGGTGCCCTGGTCGGCGAAGACGAAGTAGAAGGCCTGGCAGCAGGCCGCGGCGAGGCCGAGCAGCACCCCGAGCGGGTCCAGGCTGAGCCCGGCCCAGATCTCGACGACGCAGGCGAGGCCCACGACGGCCACGGCGGCGCCGACCGCGGCCGCCCGCGTGACGGGCTTGCGCTGCACGAAGCGGATCCAGCCCAGCAGCAGCGCCGGGCCCAGGTACTCCAGCAGCAGGGCCACGCCCACCGGGATGCGCGACAGGGAGGCGAAGTAGAAGGCCTGTACGCCCGCGACGCCGATCAGTCCGAAGCCCGCGAGCAGCGCGGGCTTGCGGCGCAGCAGATCGCGGTGGCGCCAGGCGAGCGGCGACAGCACGAGCGCCGCCCCGGCCACCCTGAGCCAGACCACGTGGAGCGGGTCCAGACCCGCCTCGATCAGCGGCTTCGCCGCCACTCCGGAACCACCGAACGCGAACGCCGAGACGAGGGCGAGGCCCAGTCCGGCGTGTCTCCCTGACGCTTGCATCGGGCCATCATGGCAGGGCCCGTCAGTACCGTCACGGACGTGACGCCTGTTGAGACGGGACCGGCGGCCCGCCCGGCCGGCGCCCGCGACATCTGACAGGTCGTCAGTATTGAATGTTCCGGCCCCCGGGGCTACCTTCCGCCGCACGTAGCCCGACGAGAAGGGGTGGTCGCATGGCCGAAGTCACCGCGGAATCACGCATCGAGGCGCCCGCCGCGAAGCTCTGGTCGCAGCTGACGGACTGGGACGCGTACGGCCAGTGGAGCATGACCCACACCAATTTCCCGAAGGGCGGCCCGGAGACCCTCGCGCTCGGCTCCACCTTCGCCGAGAACATGAAGATGATGGGCTTCCCGGCCGAGGTCGTCTGGACGGTCTCGGAGCTGGAGGACGAGCGCCTCTTCGCGATCACCGGCAAGGGGCCGATGGGCGTGGCCGTCCTGACCCGCTACACCCTGATCCCGGACGGCGGGGCCACCACGGTCCGCATCGACGGCGAGTTCACGGGGGCCGCCGTGTCCCTGATGGCCGGCAAGCTCAAGGACTCGGCCACCGCCGCGCTCAACGAATCGCTGCGCAAGCTCGCCGGCCTGGTCTCCTGACCCCCTCCGGACCCGCCCGCGGTCACGGCGGAGCGCCCCGCGAGAGGACTCGCGGGGCGCGTGCGGCCCGTACGGCGCGGGCTCCGCGTGGGAGCCGGCCTGTCAGTGCTCGTCGGCCAGGATCAGGTAGAGCTTCTTGCGGGCCTCGTTGACGACCGCGACGGCCTTCTCGCGCTGCTCGGGCGAGCCGGTCTTGAAGACCTGCCCGAATGCCTCCATCAGGCCGACACCGGCCGTCCGGACCTCCTGCATCGCCTCGAAGTCGAAGCCGCGCCCGGCATCCGCCCAGGGGGCGTCGGGTCCCGACTCGGCTTCGGTACGGCCCGCGTCGGTGAGCGTGAACAGCTTCTTGCCGCCCTCGCTCTCCGCCGTGATGAGCCCCTCGTCCTCCAGCAGCTGCAGGGTCGGGTAGACGGACCCCGGGCTGGGCTTCCAGGCCCCGCCGCTGCGCTCGCCGATCTCCTGGATCATCTCGTAGCCGTGCATCGGCCGGTCGGCGAGCAGCGCCAGGATCGAGGCGCGCACGTCACCGCGCCGGGCCCTGCCCCGCGGTCCGCCGCGTCCGCCGCCCCGGCCCCCGAAGGGCCCGCCGGCGAAGGGCGGCCCGAACGGTCCGAAGGCGGCACGGCGCCCCTGGAACTCCTCCCGACGATCGGGCCCGCAGTGGCCGTGGCCCCGTCCGTGCTCATGTCCGTGGTCGTGTCCGTGCTGTCCGTGTGAACGCATGACTGCGCTCCTTTCGTCACTGTGTCCTGTCGTCATCGGTGGTCCGATGTCTCGTTGCCTCCACTATCGCTGACCGATCGCGATGCGTCAACGATATATCGGAAACTATCTGACCGAACAGCTTCGGCCTGCGGAATCGCCGGCTGGACCGCGACAGAGAATCCGAGGCTCCGCGCTCGACGGGCTTCTACGATCAGCGGACGACCGATCACCCCCGCCACCCCGCCAAGCCCCGCCCCGGAGACCGCGTCGCCATGGCGGTGTTCGACGTCGACCTCGGACACACCGACCCGCAGCTCGTGATCCCTGTCGGCGGACGCATCCGGGTGGACGGGCCGGCCCGCCGGATCCTCGTCACCTACTGAGGCGACGGCCGGACGGGCCGACGGGCAGCCGGGCCGGCCCCCGCCGGAGACCGCCCGCCGGAAACCTCGCGCGGCGAGCGCACCACCCCGTGCACGTGTTCCGCCCGACCGTCGGACAGCCGTCGCGCCTCCCAGCGCGGCGCCGCGGCGTCCGCCGGACGGACGCCGTTGCCGGAATCGGCTGATACGGGACAGCCAGGCACACCGGATTGGCCTTTGTCCGCCGCAGCGCCCGAGCCCTACCGTCGGACCATGCGCATCCGAATCGTCGACGCCTTCACCGACCGCCCCTTCCACGGAAACCCCGCGGCCGTCCTGCTCCTCGACTCGGGGTTCCCCCCGGACACCTGGCTCCAGCGGGTCGCCTCCGAGATGAACCTCTCCGAGACCGCCTTCGCCCACCCCCTGCCGCCCGGCGGGGACGCCGACTGGGCGCTGCGCTGGTTCACCCCCGCCGCCGAGGTCGACATGTGCGGCCATGCCACGCTCGCCACCGCCCACGTCCTGGCGTCGAGCGGGCTGGCCACGGGGCTGATCCGGTTCGCCGCCCGCTGCGGCGTGCTGACGGCGCAGACCACCGCGGACGGCCCGGTCACCATGGACTTCCCCACGTCCTCCCTGACCCCCGTCGTGGCACCGGCCTCCGTGGGTCACGCGCTCGGCGGGGCCCCGATCCTCTCCGTCCACGACACCGCCGCCCACATCGGCGACCTCCTCATCGAGCTGGCCGACGAGAAGACCGTCCGGGAGCTGGAGCCGGACCACGCAGCCCTGCGGGCCTACGCCAAGCGCGGGGTGATCGTCACCGCGGCCGCCGAGGATCCCTCCCTCGGGTACGACTTCGTCTCCCGCGGCTTCTTCCCGGCCTTCGGCATCGACGAGGACCCGGTCACCGGCAGCGCGCACACCGCGCTCGCCCCCTTCTGGGCGGGCCGCCTGGGCCGCACCGAGCTGACCGGCCTCCAGGGCGGGGCCCGCCAGGGGCTCGTACGGGTCACGCTGGCGGGCGAGCGCACCCTGCTGAGCGGTCACGCGGTGACGGTCCTCGACGGGGAGCTCCTCACCGCGCCCTGAACCGGCCGCCGCGCACGCCGTGCCGGGCCCGCCCGGTCACGGCGTCGGCAGCCAGCCCACCTTGCCCGCCAGCAGGGCGTACCCGCCGAAGGCCACGATGTCGAGCAGCGCGTGCGCGACGACCAGCGGCGCCACCCGGCCCCAGCGGCGGTAGGCGAGCACGAAGACGGCGCCCATCACCATGTTGCCGATGAACCCGCCGATGCCCTGGTAGAGGTGGTAGGAGCCGCGCAGCACCGAACTGGCCACGAGCGCGCCCACCGGCGACCAGCCCAGCTGGTCGAGCCGACGCAGCAGGTAGGCCAGCACGATGATCTCCTCCACCAGGGAGTTCTGCACCGCGGAGAGGATCAGCACGGGGAACTTCCACCACACGTCGGGCAGCGCCTCCGGCACCACCGTGAGGTTGAAGCCGGTCGCCCGCGCCCCCAGGTAGAACGCCAGCCCCGCGCTGCCGATCCCGGCCGCGACGAGGGCGCCCCGGCCCAGGTCCCACCAGGGCCTGGTGCGGTCGAAGCCGAGGACGCGCAGCCCCGGCGCGCCTTCGCGGGTCAGCAGGTGCGCCACGAGCAGGACGGGAACGAGCGCGCTCGCGATCCCGAACAGCTGCCAGGCCAGGTCCAGCCAGGGCCGTCCGGGGGCGTAGGAGCCGTTCAGGGTGGCGGCCTGGTCCTTCAGCCCGCCGGGCTTGGTGAGCGAGCCGATGAAGCTGATCAGCGCGGACACCCCGCTCGCGCCCAGCGACAGCGCCAGGACGAGCAGCGTCTCGGTGCGCAGCACGCCCCGCCGCCCGTCCTCGCGCAACTCCACCACCACCGGCTCCGGCTCCGCCCGCACGCCCGACTCCCGTCCCGCCATCCCGTTCCGACCACCCCATACTGCCCCCTCGGCGGGCCGGGCGGATCATCGTGCCGGGATCACCGGGCACCGCGCGGGCGCGCGCGGCTCACCGGCGGGTGACGCTCGGCTCACCGGCGGGTCGGCAACGGCTCACCACAAGCTCAGCGGCCGGCCGGCAGCGCGGCGCTCACCTCCTCCTCCGCGAGCCCCACGGGCCAGGTGTGCACGGGTTCGCCCCGGTGCATCAGCTCGCTGTAGCGCCGGGTCGTCGCGGCGAGCGCCTCGTGGCGCTCCAGGCCGGCCGCGAGCGCCCGGTGGTAGGTGTCCACCTGCCAGGTCGCGCCGTTCACCCGCCTGCGGCAGCGTTCCTCGATGATGCCGAGGTAGTGGTCCCGGTCGGCGGGCTCGATCCCCCAGGCGTCCAGGCCGGCCGCGGCCATGGGCAGCAGCTCGTCCAGGACCAGTCGTACGGCGGGCACGCTCGCCAGGCCACCGCCCCCGCCGCGGCCGCGGCGCGGCCAGCGCAGCCGCGCGTCGATGCCGTACCGGCAGGCCGCGTCGAAGTTGGCCTCCGCCTCGGCGAACGGCAGCCGGGTCCACACCGGGCGCTGCTCGTCGGCGAGGGTGCGTACGAGCCCGTAGTAGAACGCGGCGTTCGCGACGACGTCGGCGACGGTGGGCCCGGCCGGCAGCACCCGGTTCTCGACCCGCAGGTGCGGCACGCCGTCGGCGACCCCGTACACGGGCCGGTTCCAGCGGTAGACGGTCCCGTTGTGCAGGACCAGTTCCTGGAGCCGCGGCACGCCGCCCTCGGCCAGTACCCGCAGCGGCTCCTCCTCGTCGCAGATCGGCAGCAGGGAGGGGAAGTAGCGGACGTTCTCGGCGAAGAGTTCGTACGCGGAGTCCACCCACCGCTCCCCGAACCAGGTCCGCGGCCTCACTCCCTGCGCCTGCAGCTCGGGCGGCCGGGTGTCGGTCGCCTGCTGGAAGAGCGGCGGCCGCGATTCGCGCCACAGCTCCCGCCCGAACAGGAACGGGGAGTTCGCGCCGACGGCTATCTGTACGGCGGCCACCGCCTGGGCGGCGTTCCACACGTCCGCGAACCGGCCCGGGGTCACCTGGAGGTGCAGCTGTACCGACGTGCAGGCGGCTTCCGCCACGATCGACCCGGAGGTCCAGGTCAGCCGCTCGACGCCGTCGATGTCGAGGGTGAAGTCCTCACCGCGCATCATGAGGATCTGCTCGTTCAGCAGCGAGTAGCGGTCCACCGCCGAAAGGTTGGCGGTGACCAGGTCGGCGCGGGTGATCGTCGGCAGGATTCCGATCATCACCACGCCCGCGTCGATCTCCGCGGCCTGCCGGTGGGCATAACCCAGCCCCGCACTGAGTTCTTCCGCGAGCTGGTCGAATACCCGGCCGCCGAGACGGTGGGGAAGGACGTTCACCTCCAGGTTGAACATTCCGAGTTCCGTCTGGAAATCCGGGCTCGCAATCCGCTCCAGCACCTGCGCATTCACCATTCTCGGCAAACCGTCGGCACCCGCGAGATTCAGTTCGATCTCCAGCCCCATCATGTTCTTCGGGCGATCGAACCTCTTCTCCGCCAGAAGCCGCTCCAGCCCCTCCAGGCACTCGTGAAGCTTCCTTCGATACCGCTGCCGATCGGACAGGTCGAATCCGCCTGCCACGACCTTCTCCCCCATCGAAGCGTCCCTCCTCGAGTGGGCCTGGCCCGGCACACCCGGCCCGCGTTACGGTCGATGATGCCCCGGCAGCGTGATCCATAACGCGGCGGGGGCGCGAGTGGCGAGGAGCGCGCGCCGGTTTGGCCGACGGGCGCTTCGGCACATTCACCTGGCAAGTCATCGTATGCAAATTCCGCATAGACTTTGCCGGTTCCGGATTACCGGCGCTTTTCAGCCGAGCCCTCTTCCGGTAACCTCCGAGGTCAGGGCGACATGTTCGCGCGCGTCCGGCATGAATGCCATGTCAGCGGGTCCGGTAAGCGACTTGCCCGCAATAGCCGGTACAGCTAGCCGAAACACTGCGTGAACACATGTCGTATAAACTCCGCAAACGAGGCAGAGAGTTGGCGCGCGGCCATTGCCCCTCAGCCCCCCTCTGGCCCCAGAATGCGACAGCGCCGTCCGCACCTGCCCCCGTTCCACCGGTCTCCCAAGTGAGAGGCGACCCACCATGCCGCTGCATGTCCCTCCGGCTCCCGCGCCCGCCCTGCGCAGCGTCCTCGCGGCACTCGGTTCCCCCACCGCCGTCCACGAGGCACACACACCGGCCCTGCGCGCGGTCCAGGGGCCGATGACCGCCGAACTCCCGCTGCCGGTCCACGTCATGGACCGGCTGCACACGTCCCACCTGGCGTCCGGCGGCAGGCCGCCCCGTACCCGGCTCACCGGCTGGCGGTTCCTGATCCGCAGCGGCGACCGCTACGTCGCGGCGGCCGACACCCGGCTCACCCCCGACGGCTGGATCTTCTCCCACTTCTTCGAGGGTCCGTACGTGGCCGCCACCGAACGCGCCCTGCGCCAGGCGGAGTCGCTCGCCACGGGCTACCAGCCGCGGCTGCTGTCCGTACCGGAGCTGTACATGCTGACCCTGTGGCTGCACGGCGCGGTGGGCGCCGACGCCTCCGCGGGCCTGCCCGCCGGCGAGGATCTGCTCGTACCGCTGGCCCCGGCCCCGCCCGGCATCGCGGCGTTCCGTCCGCACCCGGTGTCCGAGCTGCTGCCCGCGCTGACCCGCCGGCTGACCCCGGCGCCGCTCCCGCCCACCCTGGCCGCTCCCGCGGCCTGACCCGCGTGGCCCATTCGGCCTAGCCCGCTCGGGCCACTCCCGAACCACCCGAAATGACAGGGGAGTTGGACTGAACCGCCCGCACGGGTGATGCGTCATCATTCTGTGAGGACAGCTGCCGGGAAATACCTGCGAAGCGGCTGTCGTGGGGGAAGACTGATGACAAGCTCCCCGCGGGTGCGGGGATGACCCAGGGGGACGGCCATGAACCACGCATCGAGCCGTAGCACGCAGACCACACCGCAGCGAAAGAACGCATCCATGTGCCAGCACCAGCCTGCCTGCCCGTCAGCCGACTCCGCCGACCGGGAGGCCGCGCACCCCGTGGCCAACCACCCGGAACAGGGCTGGAGCCTGCTGTGCAACGGCGTCCTGCTCTTCGAGGACACCGGTGAGCTGCTGCCGGACGGACGGATCATCGACCCGCACCGCCCGCTGGCGGCGGCGCAGGTGATGAAGGCGGCCTGACCCGCCGCGGCGACGACGAAGGGGCCGGCCCGGGAGGAGATCCCGGGCCGGCCCCTTGCCGGTGTCCGTCCGTCAGGTGTCCGTCCGTCAGTTGTCGTACTCGTCCAGCGGCGGGCAGGAGCAGACCAGGTTGCGGTCGCCGAACGCGCCGTCGATGCGGCGCACCGGCGGCCAGTACTTCTCCGCGGGCGTGACGCCGGCCGGGAAGACCGCCTCGTCACGGGTGTACGGGTGGTTCCACTCGCCGCCCAGCGCCGCCGCCGTGTGCGGGGAGTTGGCCAGCGGGTTGTCCTCCAGCGGCCACTCGCCGCCCGCGACCCGCTCGATCTCGCCGCGAATGGCGATCATCGCGTCGCAGAAGCGGTCGATCTCGGCGAGGTCCTCGGACTCCGTCGGCTCGATCATCAGCGTGCCGGCGACCGGGAACGACATGGTCGGCGCGTGGAAGCCGTAGTCGATCAGGCGCTTGGCGATGTCGTCGACGCTGACGCCGGTGGCCTTCGTGAGCGGGCGCAGGTCGATGATGCACTCGTGCGCGACCAGGTTGCCGGGACCGGTGTAGAGCACCGGATAGTGCGGCTCCAGGCGCTTGGCGATGTAGTTGGCGCCGAGCACCGCCACCTGGGTGGCGCGCTTGAGGCCCTCGCCGCCCATGAGGCGCACGTACGACCACGAGATGGGCAGGATGCCCGCCGAGCCCCACGGCGCGGCGGAGATCGGGCCGACGCCCGTCTCGGGGCCGGCGGTCGGCTGCAGCGGGTGGTTCGGCAGGTACGGGGCCAGGTGCGCCCGGACGCCGACCGGGCCGACGCCCGGACCGCCGCCGCCGTGCGGGATGCAGAAGGTCTTGTGCAGGTTCAGGTGCGACACGTCGCCGCCGAAGTGCCCCGGCTTGGCCAGGCCCACCAGGGCGTTGAGGTTGGCGCCGTCCACGTAGACCTGGCCGCCGGCGTCGTGCACCTGGGCGCAGATGTCGGCGACGTGCTCCTCGAACACTCCGTGCGTGGAGGGGTACGTGATCATCAGCACGGCCAGCTCGTCGCGGTACTGCTCGATCTTCCCGCGCAGGTCGGCCGCGTCCACCTCGCCGTCGTCGGCCGTCTTGACGACGACGACCTTCATGCCGGCCATCACGGCGCTCGCGGCGTTCGTGCCGTGCGCGGAGGACGGGATGAGGCAGATGGTGCGCTGCTCGTCGCCGTTGGCGCGGTGGTAGGCGCGTACGGCCAGCAGCCCGGCCAGCTCACCCTGCGAGCCCGCGTTGGGCTGAATGGAGACCTTGTCGTAGCCGGTCACCTCGCAGAGACGTTCCTCCAGCTCCGTGATGAGCGTGAGGTAGCCCTCTGCCTGCTCCACCGGGGCGAACGGGTGGACCTGGCCGAACTCGGGCCAGGTGACCGCCTCCATCTCGGTGGTCGCGTTGAGCTTCATGGTGCAGGAGCCCAGCGGGATCATGCCGCGGTCCAGCGCGTAGTCCTTGTCCGACAGCTTGCGCAGGTAGCGCAGCATCGCGGTCTCGGAGCGGTGCTGGTGGAACACCGGGTGGGTGAGGACCTCGTCCGAGCGCAGCAGGGCCTCGGGCAGCGCGTCGGCCGTGGTCGTGTCGAGCGCCTCGAGGTCGGCGCTGACGCCGAAGGCGGCCCAGACGGCCTCGACGTCGGCGCGCAGGGTGGTCTCGTCGCAGGAGACGGAGACGCGGTCGGCGTCGACCCGGTACAGGTTGACCCCGCCCTCGCGGGCGGCGGCGACGACCGCGTCGGCCCGGCCGGGAACCCGGGCGGTGACGGTGTCGAAGTACGAGCCGTGCACCAGCTCCACCCCGCCGGCCCGCAGGCCCGTGGCGAGCAGGGCGGCGTAGCGGTGCGTCCGGCGGGCGATCGTCCGCAGGCCGTCCGGGCCGTGGTAGACGGCGTACATGGCGGCCATGACGGCGAGCAGCACCTGAGCGGTACAGATGTTGCTGGTGGCCTTCTCGCGGCGGATGTGCTGCTCGCGGGTCTGCAGGGCCAGGCGGTACGCCTTGTTTCCGTCCGCGTCCACGGAGACGCCGACGAGGCGGCCCGGGAGCGAGCGGGCGTGCTTGGCCTGGACGGCCATGTAGCCGGCGTGCGGTCCGCCGAAGCCCATCGGGACGCCGAAGCGCTGGGTCGTGCCGACCGCGATGTCCGCGCCCAGCTCGCCCGGCGAGGTCAGCAGGGTCAGGGCGAGGAGGTCGGCCGAGACGGTGACGACGGCGCCGAGCCCGTGCGCCTGGTCGATGAGCGGCTTGATGTCCCGCACGGCGCCGGAGGCACCCGGGTACTGGAGCAGTACGCCGAAGACGCCGCGCTCGGCGATCTCGGCCGGGATGCCGTCGGAGAGGTCGGCGACGACGATCTCCACGCCCGTGGGCTCGGCGCGGGTCTGGATCACCGCGATGGTCTGCGGCAGGGCGTCGGCGTCGATCAGGAAGACACCGTTCTTGACCTTGCCCACCCGGCGGGCCAGCGACATGGCCTCGGCGGCCGCGGTGCCCTCGTCGAGCAGCGAGGCGCCCGAGGTCGGCAGCCCGGTCAGGTCGGCGACGACGGTCTGGAAGTTCAGCAGCGCCTCCAGGCGGCCCTGCGAGATCTCCGGCTGGTACGGGGTGTAGGCCGTGTACCAGGCCGGGTTCTCCATGACGTTGCGCAGGATCACCGGCGGCGTGAACGTCCCGTAGTAGCCGAGACCGATCATGGAGGAGAGGACCTCGTTGCGGTCGGCGAGCGACCGCAGCTCGGCCAGCACCTCGGCCTCGGTCAGCGCCTCGGGCAGATTCAGCGCCTCGGTGCTCTTGATCACATCCGGTACCGCGGCGGCGGTCAGTTCGTCCAGGGAGCCGTAGCCCACCTGGGCGAGCATCTTCGCCTGCGCCCCGGCATCCGGGCCGATGTGGCGCTGCTCGAAGGGGATGCCTCGCTCAAGCTGGGAGAGCGGAATGCGGTTGGCGGTCATGTACGGAGGCCTCCTGGTCGTATGACCTGCGAGGGGCACCACGGCGCGGGCACCCGGACGGCCTCCCCCTCTGTCATCTCAACCTGAGAGTTTCACCGGAGTCGCGGGGATCGCCCTCGAGCTCCGGCTTTCACCGTCGGTGAGGAGAGGGACCGGCACTGCGCCCGGTACCCGCTCCTGCTTTCCAGAGTGGCCTCGTCCGTGCGGTACGTATGCCTGAGAGATTCCGGGGAGGATTTGCTCCTTCGGCGCCTCCGTCGAGCTCATTCGGAGGACTCTCCCGCACAGGGTCGACAGCCGCCACCCAGCCTACCAGCGCCCTTCGGGGGCCTCCCCGAGTGGCCTCGACTCCCAATATGCACTTCTGTAGTCATTACGGAGGAGTTGCGACCAAATGGAGGGACCGTGCAGACCGACATCGATCCGCGCAGCCTGATCGGCCGCAAGGCGTTCGACCGCAACGGCAGCAAGATCGGCACCATCGACGAGGTCTACCTCGACGACGCCACCGGCGTCCCGGAATGGGCCGCCGTACGGACGGGCCTGTTCAGCCGGGACGCCTTCGTCCCGCTGGAGCCGAGCGAGCTGGTGGGAGACGCCCTGCGCGTTCCCTTCGACCGCTCCCTGATCAAGGACGCCCCCGACTTCGGCGTCGGCCGCCACCTTTCCCCCGAACAGGAGCTGCAGCTCTACCACCACTACGGGCTGGACGTGACCCTTCCCTCCGAGTTCCACCAGGCGCCCCCGCCCCCGGAGCAGTCCCGCGACTTCGGCCGGCTGGCGGGCGACGACGGCTGACCCGCCCGCACCCTCCGCCGGCCCGGGCGCCCGTCAGGCCGTACCCGGCTCCTCCTCCCCCTCCACCTCCCCCACCAGCGACAGCGGATCGGCCGCCTCCAGCTCGGGATCGTCCACCCGGAAGGTGCGCACCCGGCCGGGGGCCGATCCGGGCCGCTCGAACCGTACGGTCACCCTCCCCACCCCGCTGCCCTGGACCCACCCGGGCCCGTGCACCGCGTGCCGTACGTCGTTCCCGGGCGTCCAGCGGCGCCCGGCGGCGGCCTCCGCCTCCGCCTCGGTTTCCGGCGCCGCCCCGTGCTCCGCGGCCCGCCCCGGGCTCCCGTCGGCCGGCGCCGCCCGCGCCGCGCCGCCGGACTCCGCCGGCTCCGCCTCCCCCTCGGCCCCTTCAGCGCCGTCAGGCGCGTCCCCGGGCCCGCCGGCCCCCCGGGCGGCGAGCGTCGCCGCGGCCTGCGCGAACAGGTCCTCCTGCGTGTAGTCCGCCAGCCCGGTCACCCCCACCCCGAGCAGCCGCACCCCGCCCATGGTGTCCACGCCCTCCAGCAGCCGCGCCGCGGCCTCCCGCACCACCCCGGGGTCGTCGGTGGGCCCCCGCAGCGTCTCGGAGCGGGTGAGCGTCGAGAAGTCGAACCGCCGCACTTTCAGCACGATGGTGCGCCCCGAGTGCCCGGACCCCCGCAGCCGCCCCACGCACCGGTCCGCGAGCCGCTGCACCTCGGTGCGGATGCGCACCCGGTCGTGCAGATCCACGTCGAAGGTGTCCTCGACCGACACCGACTTCGCGTCGCGTTCGGCGACCACGGGCCGGTCGTCCACGCCCAGCGCCATCCGGTACAGCCCGACGCCGTGCGACCGCCCGATCATCCGCACCAGTTCGTCCTCACCGGCCTCCGCCAGCGCCCCCACGGTGGTGATCCCGGCCCGGCGCAGGTGCTCCCCGGTGGCCGGCCCCACGCCGGGCAGGGTCCGTACGGACATCGGCGCGAGCAGTTCCCGCTCGGTCCCCGGCTCGATCAGCAGCAGTCCGGCCGGCTTGGCCTCCTCGGACGCCACCTTGGCCAGCATCTTCGACCCGGCCAGCCCCACCGACCCGCTGAGGCTCGTGGCCGCCCTGATGTCCGCCCGCAGCCGCTCCCCCGCCTCCCGCGCTCCGCGCGCGTCGAAGGCGACCCCGCCCGCCTCCAGGTCCACGAAAGCCTCGTCCAGGCTGAGCGGTTCCACCAGGGGGGACAGCTCCCGCAGCAGGGCCATCACGATGTCGCTGACCTCGCGGTAGAGGCTGAAGCGCGGCACCAGGCAGGCGCCGTTGGGGCACAGCCGGCGGGCCTGCGCCATCGGCATGGCCGAATGCACGCCGAAGCGCCGGGCCTCGTACGAGGCGGTGGCGACGACCCCGCGCGGACCGAGCCCTCCGACGATCACGGCCTTGCCCCGCAGGCTCGGCTTCGACGCCTGCTCGACGGAGGCGTAGAAGGCGTCCATGTCCAGGTGCAGGATGGTCGGCGCGGCTCTCACGCCCCCGATGCTGCCCTATGCCTCTGACAATCCCGGGGACCGCTGCGCGGCGCCTGCCGGCGGATCCGAACGACCGGCGGGCGCGGAGCCCCCGTGCCGGAGCGACAGCATCATCGGCCACAG
>NZ_JBEOXU010000080.1:0-28183 GCF_040296725.1 Streptomyces sp. NPDC002044 | reverse complement strand
CGGTGCACGCCCACCAGCGGCCGAAGCTGGAGCGGTACGACGACACCCTCTTCACCGTCTTCAAGACGATCCACTACCGCCACGCCGCCGCCACCCCGAGGGCCGCACCCGCCAGCAGCAGCGCCGCCGGAGCCACCGCGCCGCCGGGCGAAGCCGCCGACCAGGAGACGGCCGTGCCGAGCAGCAGCGCCCCGGCGCCCAGGACCGCGGCCAGCACCGCCGGCAGTACCCGCGTCCCCGCCGCGTCCGTCCGGGCCCACAGGGCCGGGGCCACGTCCGCCGCCGCCGTCGCCAGCAGCGCCCAGCCGACCGCCACCGGACCGCCGTCCGCGGCCAGGACGGCCAGCGGGAGCGGCAGTTGCGCCGCCAGGACCGCCGCCGGCACCGGCAGGCGCAGCCCCGGCGGCCCCCCGCGCGCCAGGGCGGACCCGTACCCGGCCCAGAGCGCCGCCAGCGAGGCGGCGGCCCCCGCCGCGTACGCGGTGCCGTCGAGGTCCGCCGCGGCCACCGCGTACAGGGCGTACGCGTCCAGCACCGTCAGCAGCAGCCCCAGCGCGGCCACCGACTCGGCCGTCGAGCGCAGCCCCCGGCGCAGCAGGAGGACCGGCGCGGCCAGCGCCGCCGCCGTCACCACGGCGAGCACCGCCGAACGCCCGCCGATCCCCAGGGACCCCCAGCTGACGAGCGTGAAGGCGAGTGCGGCCACGGCCAGCAGGACCGCGCCCAGGACCAGCAGCACGTTCTGGGCGCTCGGCGCCGACGCGTCCTTCGCGGACGCGGTGCCCGTGGTACCCGCCGGGCCCGGCGCCGGAGCGCGGCCGGGAGCCGGGCCCCAGCCGGGAGCGCCGGCCGGAGCGGGGGAGTACAGCAGCCGCAGCAGCCAGTCCCGGCGGCCGAGCAAGTAGAGGCGCCGGGCGTCGAGTCGGACCAGCTCGTGGTCGATGAGCGCCAGCTCTTCGGCCGGCGGCAGAGACGTGTTCATGGTTCGCAGTGTGGTGCCGGTCACGCCGCCGGCACATGGGCGTGCGTACTCAGACGTGTCTGAGTACCGCCCCGATCCCGGCGAAACGGGGATGAGGGGGCGCCGCGCGGGCCAGACTGCCTCCATGGACCTGAACAGCTGGGACCGTTGGAGCCGCTACCGCTTCCGCAGCGTGTGGGACCTCGACGCGCCGCCCGCCCGCGTCTACGCCGTGCTGGAGCAGCCCGGCGAGTACCCGGCGTGGTGGCCGCAGATACGCCGGGTCCGGCCCGTCGACGACCGCAC
Source organism: Streptomyces sp. NPDC002044 (assembly GCF_040296725.1). Lineage (NCBI taxonomy): Bacteria > Bacillati > Actinomycetota > Actinomycetes > Kitasatosporales > Streptomycetaceae > Streptomyces > Streptomyces sp. NPDC002044. The sequence goes on along the minus strand of NZ_JBEOXU010000080.1, from coordinate 26,916 downwards.
CGGCACCGCGCTGATCCGCTCGGTCCTCCCGTACGCCCTGCACGTCACGGCCACCGAGCTGCTGCGCGATCCCGGCCGGGGAGTCCTGGAGGTGGCGTTGCGCGGCGACATCGAGGGCTGGGCGCGCTGGACCGTACGGGCGCGGGGCGCGGGGGGCGGCGGCGGCAGCCGCGCCCTGTACGAGCAGGAGGTCGTGGTGCGGCGGCCGCTGATGCGGCGGCTCGCGCTCCCGGGGCGGCCCGTGTTCCGGCTCAACCACGCGCTGATGATGCGGGCGGGACAGCGCGGTCTGGCGGTTCGGCTGGCGGCGTTCCCCGAAGCGGTTTGAACCAGCCCCGGGGCTTCTGTATTGTTCGGTGCGTTCCCGGGCGATTAGCTCAGCGGGAGAGCACTTCGTTCACACCGAAGGGGTCACTGGTTCGATCCCAGTATCGCCCACCACGCAGGATCCGAAGGTCCCTTCCCCATCGGGGGAGGGACCTTCCGGCTTTCGGCGTTCCGGGCCGTCTCCTACGCCGCCGTCGACAGGTCCGGCCGCAGCGGCCAGTGCGGATCGACCGACTCCGGCGTGCCCTGGCGCGCGAACCACGCCTGGAGGCCGCGCGCCTGCGCCGCGTGCCACACCTGCTGGAGCGTGTGCAGCTCCGCCGGGCTCAGCCGCTCCAGCCGCCCCGCGAACCGGCGGCCCACCGCCCGTACGAGCTCCAGCGAGGCCATCGCGTCCGCCGCCGCGTCGTGCGCCGCCTCCAGCTCTATCCCGTAGTGCGCGCACAGGTCGGTCAGCGTCCGGCGGCCCTTGCGGTACCGGTCCAGGTGCTTGTCGAGCACCCGCGGATCCAGCACCGTCAGCGGCCGGTTGTCCAGGTACCGCGACAGCGAGGACGCCCGGTGCCGGCGCAACTCCCGGTCCAGCAGCGTCAGATCGAACGGCGCGTTCATCACCACCACCGGCCGGCCCGCGACCTGCTGCTCCCCGAGCGCTCGGGCTATCTCCTCCACCACCGGCGCGGGCCAGCGCCCGTGCCGCTGGAGGTGCTCGTCGGTGAGCCCGTGCACCTCCGTGGCGCCCGCGGGCACCGGGACGCCGGGATTGACGAGCCAGCGGGTGGAGCGCACCCGGCCGCCCGCGCACTCCTGGACGACGAGCGCGGCGGACACGATCCGGTCCTGCTCGACGTCCACCCCGGTCGTCTCGGTGTCGAATGAGGCCAGCGGGCCCTCGTACCAGCGTGTCATGGCGAACTCCTCGTCCCCGGTCGGCAGATGGGGCGCACGCAGCCGGGCGCCTCCGCGTCCGGACGTACCGCCCTTGCCCGCTTCGGTGATACCCGGGCCGTTTGCCCCGTACGCCGTTTGCGGGGACCCGACTGCGGAGACAACAACCCCGGGGGGCCGTGCACATGACCGGCCGTCATCCCCACCGTCACCCACCACCCACCGCGGAGCCGGAAGGCACGGGGAGCCGGCCATGGCGCTCGCACAGCCCGACCAGGGCGGGGTGCTGGCGGGGCAGATCGATGCGCGGACCGGTACGCCGGGCGAGCCGCGGACCGGACCGCTGCGCGGCACACTCGCCACCACCGCCTGCATGGAGACCCTCCAAGTGGGCTACCTGCACGCCGTCGCCGCGGCGGCCGGCTGCTCGCTGTCCCAGCCCTTCCCGGACAACGGCATCGACTGGCACGTCAGCCACGGCGCCCCCGAGCACGTCGTCGACGACGAGGTCACCGTCAAGGTGCAGCTCAAGGCGACGTACCAGATACCGCCCCGGCCGGCCGGGCCCACCTTCTCCTTCACCCTCGACAACGAGCACCTGGTGAAGCTGGCCCGCACCCCGGTCGCCGTCCACAAGATCCTCGTCGTGATGCTCGTCCCGCGGGAGCGCGACCAGTGGCTCGCCGCCGGGCACGACCGGCTCGACCTGAGGCACTGCTGCTACTGGACCAATCTCGCCGGGCATCCGGTGACCGGCCGGCGCCGGACCACCGTGCGGATCCCGACCACGCGGATCTTCGACGACCGGGCGCTGTGCGAGATCATGACCCGGGTCGGGTCGGGAGGGACACCTTGATGGACCGGCACTCGCCGAACCTCGAACCGCTGCCGTCCACGCAGTACGCGGACCTCGCGCACCCCGCCGCACCCGATCCCGCGCAGGTCGACCCGGTGGTGCTCGGCGCCCTGCTGCGCCGGCACGGCTGGCTGCGCCGGGGCGGGGCCGCCGGCCGCTACGGGCGCTGGACCCCGCCCGCGGGCGGGGGCGGCGCCAGCCTGCTCGTCCCGGAGAGCCGGGCCTTCCCCGACTGCGGCGACCTGCTGGAGGAGGCCCTCACCGCGCTCTCGCGCAGCGCGGCGCCCTCCGCGCGCGAGGTGCTCTACGGGCTGAGCGTGCCCAGCGACGAGGTCCGCTGGGACCGGGAGATCCCGCCCGGCCCGTACGGGTTGCGGTCCGAGGCGGCGTGGACGGCGCAGGAACAGCTCCGCTCGGCCGCCCGCCGGCTCCTGCTGGCCGGGGCCCTGGCGGACCGGGCGCGGGCCGGATACCACGGCGCCCGGCACCGCGCGAAGGCCGAACGGGCCCTGGACGGGGTCCTGGTGGGCCCGGCGCCCGGAGCCCGGCGGCTCACCGCGTACGTCCCCGTGGACGGCGGGCGGGGCCTGGTGACCCGGCTCCACCACGCCCTGCACGCGACCCGCGAGGCCGTGGACTACCGGCGGGCCACCGGCGGCATGGAAGCCTTCGACGCGGCCGTGGCGGCCGGGGCAAGCCGGGAGCTCGCCGACGCGCTGATCGCGCTGGTCCGGGGTACCGAGGGGGCCCGGATCGCGTTGGCCTGGGCGCCGGCGGCCGGGGTGCCGGCCGGGTGTGCGGCGCGGCCGGAACCGGTGGAGTTCTCGCCCGGCGACCTCCCCGTCCTGCGCGAGGCCGCCGCCCGCTACACCCGGGACGAACCGGCCGTCCGGGTCAGCGTCACCGGCGCCGTGGTGCGGATGCGGCGCTCGGCCCCCGGGGGCGGGGGCACCGTACGGCTGCGGGTCCTCGAGGGGGCGGACGTCCCGTTCGTACGGGTGGCGCTGGAGGAGGAGGCGTACGGGGTGGCGGTCCACGCCCACCTGGCGGGGCTGCCGGTCAGGGTCGGCGGGCGGCTCCAGCGGCGGGGCGGCTTCCGGCGGCTGACGGACGCGGCGCAGCTCGTGCCGGTGCCGCTGGACGAGGTCGAACGGGACCGGCTGATGAAGTCGCTGGACGCGGCGTTCGACGCGTCGGACGCGCTGCCGGGGGACGGGTAGGCGCCCGGCCGGGGGCACCAGCCCGGGCGGAGGACACGGGCGGAGGGCACGGGCGGGAGCGGCCGTGGCCGCGCGTAGCCTGGGCACCCCCGCCCGCGACCCCGAGGAACCCGCATGCCGAGCCTGCTCATCCGCCCGCTGGACCTGGCCGACGAGGCCACAGCGGTGACCGTGCACCGGATCGGCCGTGCGGCGTACGCGGTCGAGGCCGGGCTGATCGGATTCGACGGCATCCCCGCCCTGAACGAGAGCCTCGGCGAGATGCGGGCACGGCCGCTGCGGTGGCTCGGCGCGGTGTCCGGCGAGGGCGTGCTCGCCGGCTTCCTCGCCTGGGAAGAGGAACCGGACGGCGTCGTCGGCGTCGACCGGCTCTGCGTGGACCCGGCCTGGTTCCGCCGGGGCGTCGCCTCCCTGCTGCTGCGCCACGTCCTGGCGGAGCTCTGCCCGGACCGCCGCGTCGAGGTGAGCACGGGCGCCGGGAACACCCCCGCGGTGACCCTGTACGAGCGCCTCGGCTTCCTCCGCGGCCCGGACTTCTCACCCGCCCCGGGGCTGCGCATGGCGTCCTTCGGCCGGCCGCCGGCGCCGGCGCGCGGCGGAGCCGCCCGGACGGGCGCCGGTCCGGACCGGACCGGGCCGTCCGGCGACGCCGCCGGCGGGCCCCGCCGATAACCGTTTAGGGGTGCCGCCCCTGCGCTCGGTACGATTCAGGCGCGCAGTGTTCGCTCGCGCACCCCCTGAGTCAGGAGAGACCGGTGTCAGACGTCCGTGTGTTCATCCAACGCGATTCCGAGCGGGACGAGCGCGTGGTGGCCACGGGCACTACGGCGGCGGAGCTCTTCGCCGGCGAGCGCACCATCGTCGCCGCCCGCATCGCCGGTGAGCTGAAGGACCTCGCGTACGAGGTGAAGGACGGCGAGAGCGTCGAGCCGGTGGAGATCTCCTCCGAGGACGGCCTGAACATCCTGCGCCACTCGGCCGCGCACGTCATGGCCCAGGCCGTGCAGGAGCTCTTCCCCGAGGCCAAGCTGGGCATCGGCCCGCCGGTCCGTGACGGCTTCTACTACGACTTCGACGTCGCGAAGCCCTTCACCCCCGAGGACCTCAAGGTCATCGAGAAGAAGATGCAGGAGATCCAGAAGCGCGGGCAGCGCTTCTCCCGCCGCGTGGTCACCGACGAGGCGGCCCGCGAGGAGCTCGCCGACGAGCCGTACAAGCTGGAGCTCATCGGCATCAAGGGCTCCGCGTCGACCGACGACGGGGCGAACGTCGAGGTGGGCGCCGGCGAGCTGACCATCTACGACAACCTCGACCCGAAGACCGGCGAGCTGTGCTGGAAGGACCTCTGCCGGGGTCCCCACCTGCCCACCACCCGCACCATCCCGGCCTTCAAGCTCATGCGCAACGCCGCCGCCTACTGGCGCGGAAGCGAGAAGAACCCGATGCTCCAGCGCATCTACGGCACCGCGTGGCCGTCGAAGGAGGAGCTGAAGGCCCACCTCGACTTCCTCGCCGAGGCCGAGAAGCGCGACCACCGCAAGCTCGGCAGCGAGCTCGACCTCTTCTCCGTCCCGGACGAGATCGGCTCCGGCCTCGCCGTCTTCCACCCGCGCGGCGGCATCATCCGCCGGACCATGGAGGACTACTCGCGCCGCCGGCACGAGGAAGAGGGCTACGAGTTCGTCTACACCCCGCACGCCACCAAGGGCGCCCTCTTCGAGAAGAGCGGCCACCTGGACTGGTACGCGGAGGGCATGTACCCCCCCATGCAGCTCGACGGTGGCACCGACTACTACCTCAAGCCCATGAACTGCCCGATGCACAACCTGATCTTCGACGCGCGCGGCCGCTCCTACCGCGAACTGCCGCTGCGCCTCTTCGAGTTCGGCACCGTGTACCGGTACGAGAAGTCGGGCGTCGTGCACGGCCTGACCCGAGCCCGGGGCTTCACCCAGGACGACGCGCACATCTACTGCACCCGCGAGCAGATGGCGCAGGAGCTCGACCGCACGCTCACCTTCGTGCTGAACCTGCTCCGCGACTACGGCCTGACCGACTTCTACCTGGAGCTCTCCACCAAGGACCCGGAGAAGTTCGTCGGCTCGGACGAGGTCTGGGAGGAGGCCACCGCGGTCCTCCAGTCGGTCGCCGAGAAGCAGGGCCTGCCCCTGGTCCCGGACCCGGGCGGCGCCGCGTTCTACGGCCCGAAGATCTCCGTCCAGTGCCGTGACGCCATCGGCCGCACCTGGCAGATGTCGACCGTCCAGCTCGACTTCAACCTGCCGGAGCGCTTCAATCTCGAGTACACCGCGCCGGACGGCTCGCGCCAGCGGCCGGTCATGATCCACCGTGCGCTGTTCGGGTCGATCGAGCGGTTCTTCGCCGTGCTGCTGGAGCACTACGCGGGCGCCATGCCGCCGTGGCTGGCCCCGGTCCAGGCGGTCGGCATCCCGATCGGCGACGGGCACGTGGAGTACCTGCAGGAGTTCGCCGCCGAGGCGAAGAAGCAGGGCCTGCGGGTCGAGGTGGACGCCTCCTCCGACCGGATGCAGAAGAAGATCAGGAACCATCAGAAGCTCAAGGTGCCGTTCATGGTCATCGTCGGCGACGAGGACATGGCCGCGGGCACCGTCTCCTTCCGCTACCGCGACGGTTCGCAGGAGAACGGGATCGCCAAGGACGAGGCCCTGGCCAAGCTGGCCAAGGTCGTCGCGGACCGCGTCCAGGTCTGATCCGAGCGGAGCGCGTACGGCGGGCCCCCGGGAAGTGATCACTTTCCCGGGGGCCTTCCTCGTCCGCTCGGGCAAGGTCATATGCTGCATCCCATGACGATTGAGCCGGAGCAGCAGATCGGTGTGGGCACGCAGGACGCGTTCCAGCGACTGTGGACGCCCCACCGGATGGCCTACATCCAGGGGGAGAACAAGCCGACCGGCCCGGAGGCCGGGGACGGCTGTCCCTTCTGCGGTATTCCGGAGACGTCGGACCAGGACGGGCTGGTCGTGGCGCGGGGCCGGTACGTGTACGCCGTGCTGAACCTCTACCCGTACAACGGCGGCCACCTGATGGTCGTCCCGTACCGGCACGTCGCCGACTACACCGAGCTGGACGGGCCGGAGACGGCGGAGCTGGCCGACCTCACCAAGCGGGCGATGGTCGCGCTGCGCAAGGCGTCCGGGGCGCACGGCTTCAACATCGGCATGAACCAGGGCGCGGCCGCGGGGGCGGGCATCGCCGCGCACCTGCACCAGCACATCGTCCCGCGCTGGGGCGGCGACACGAACTTCATGCCCGTGGTCGGCCACACCAAGGTGCTGCCCCAACTCCTCGCGGACACCCGGCAGATGCTCGCCGACGCCTGGCCCGTCGACTAGGGCGTCCCGGACCCTCCCGGGCCTGCGGCCCGGCCGTCGTCCCGCTTCCGGCCCTCGCGCCAGGTGCGCAGCACGGCCTCGACGTCGAACTCCGTCAGGTTCAGCGGCGGACCCGGCGGCGGCATGCGCAGGGCCGCGCGGATCTTCTCGTTCACCGCGGTGAGGGCGGCCCGGACCTGGCGTTCGGAGCGGGCCGCGAGGGCCGCCGCCAGCGCGTCCTCGGCCTCCTTGCGGAGCGCGAGGGCCGGGGGCAGGACGGCGAAGCCCTCGCGGTGCAGCTTCCCCTTGACCCACCACAGTTCGTCGTACGGGGCGTCGAGCGAGGCGAGCGGCTTCCCGTAGCCGGGCAGGTCCTCGAAGTCACCGCGGGCGGCGGCCTCCCTGATCTGCCGGTCCACGAACGACTCGAAGCTGACGCCAGGCGGTTTGCGCTCGGTCACGGCTCGCTCCTCCGGTGTGTGCGGATGCCCTGGGACGCGCCTTCAGCGTAACCGGGCGTCCGTGCCCCGGCCGGGCCGGTCGGCGCCGGCCCCGGGGGCCAGGGCCGGGACCGGCGGCCGGGGAAGGCGCCGGGGCAGGGTTACCCGTCGTACGCGTCCGCCTTGCGCGGCGACGGTTCCTGGATCATGCCGCTCATGATCGAGGAGCGGTTGGTGAAGCGCTCGGTGTCGACGCCGTTCTCCTCCAGGACCCTGAAGGTCGCCGCGTGCACGGACCGCAGGACCGGGGCCACGGTGCGCAGGGCGTCGTCGGCCATGAAGCGGTGGCGCCACATCGAGCCGGCCCAGACGTGGCGGACGCCGAAGGGTTCCGGCAGGACCAGCTTGCCGCCGAGGTAGTCCAGGACCGGCGGGTACCACGTGAGCGGGGCGCGTACCGCGAGCCGCACCACCTCGGTGGCGTCGACCAGCGGGAGCGAGCGTTCCGCGGTCTCCCAGAAGCGGATGCTCTTGGGCACCTCCACCGTCGGGGCCTTGGCCTTCGTGGTGAACAGGCCGTTCACCGGGCCCAGGGCGTGCGCCGTCACGTCCACGCGCAGGGTCTTGTAGAGCACGGTGACGGTCACCAGCATGGTGATGACGAGCTGGCCGTCCCAGAGCGGGTACTGGATGCCGAGGTAGTGCCGATTGCCGGCGCTGAACTGCTGCTCGTTGCAGATCCGGGTGATCTCGTGCGGCTTGATCAGGAAGGTGTCGACGTTCTCGCCGCTGGGGCGGGCCACCTCGCCGGCGCCCTCGCCGACCGGGGTCACGATCCAGTGCTGGATCGCGGCGGGCGGGAACCCGCCGGTGTGCAGGGGACCGCGCTCCAGCTTGCGGAGCTGGGCGTCGATCGCGCGTATGACGTCCCAGCTGCGGAAGGGGTGGATCTCGGCGACGTCCTCCTTGGGGGCGAGCTCCTCGGCCATCTGCCAGTTGCCCCAGCGGGTGCCCATGCCCAGGATGCCCTTGGCACCCGCGTAGAAGACCGAGTTGCTGCGGTCCTCGGCGGTCAGCTTCGCCAGCTGGTGGCGCAGGTCCTCGCGGGCCTTCTCGTCCGGGTTGCCGGGTACCGCCTCGGGGATCTTGGCGGCGACCCCGCCGCCGCCCAGCAGTCCGTCCCAGCGCGCGCGCAGGTCGGCGGCGGTCGCCTCGCAGATCCGGCGGGCGAGGAACCAGCCCAGGGCCGGGGCGATGATCATGCCGCGCAGGTAGAGGCCGAGGAACCCGGTGAACGGCAGCCGGAACATCAGGATCGCCACCAGAACGGCGACACCGACCAGGAGGGCGGTGCCGATCCACGAGCCGCGCTTGTTGTCACCGGAGGTCAGTGACCTGCGGAGCTGGAAGAGGCCCAGCCACAGCAGCAGGCCGGGCAGGAACAGCACGCCGCAGACCAGCATGATCAGGCGGAGCTTGCGGTCCCGCTCCTTGCGGATCCGGGACGCGGCCAGGCAGTGCTCCACGACGGTCTGCGGATCGGCGCCGAAGGACTGGATCAGCGGCTTGCGGCCGGCGCCGAGGGTGCGCGCCTCGACGGCGCGGCAGAAAGCCTCGCCGAGGCTGGGCTCGAAGAGGGAGATCTTCGGGGGCTTGACCGTGGACGCGTGGTGCTCGCCGTTGGCGCCGAGTATGAGGTCGAGTCTGGTGTCCTTCGCGCCGTCCCGGTACGCCGCGGAGGCCAGCGCGTTGGTCGCCGCGGTCTGCCCGCCACCCCCCTGGAGGGGGATCTGCGCTCCGGGCCTGAAGTCGAATCCGTCGTCCGCCACCGCTGCCCCCATCGCTGTGCGTCGTGCCCCTGGTGCGCCGACGAGCTTATCGGCGGATTCCGCCCCATGGTCATGGGACAGGGAAATGCCGCCCACCGCAAGCGGGTTGGCTGGGCGGCCGATCCGGTGCTACACCAACTGACTTCCCTTCCCGGTCTGTTCGCGCACCTGGTCCGCGATGTGGGACGGCACGGGTTCGTGGCGCACGTAGGACCGGGCGAAGCCGCCGGTGCCGTGGGAGACGGAGCGCAGCTCGACGGCGTAGCGGCCGATCTCGATCTCGGGGACCTCGGCGCGCACGCGGGTGCGCCCCGGGCCGGCCTGCTCGGTGCCGACGACACGGCCGCGGCGGCCCGCGAGGTCGCTCATCACCGGGCCGACGTACTCGTCGGGGACGACGACGGAGAGCTCGGCGACCGGTTCGAGGAGGTCGATCCGGGCCCCGGCGGCCGCCTCGCGCAGGGCGAGCGCGCCGGCGGTCTGGAAGGCGGCGTCGGAGGAGTCCACCGAGTGCGCCTTGCCGTCGAGGAGGGTGACGCGCACGTCGACCAGCGGATGGCCGGCGGCGACCCCGCGGGCGGCCTGGGCGCGTACGCCCTTCTCCACGGACGGGATGAACTGCCGGGGCACGGACCCGCCGACGACCCGGTCGACGAACTCGACGCCGCTGCCGGGCGGGAGCGGCTCCACCTCGATCTCGCAGATCGCGAACTGGCCGTGGCCGCCGGACTGCTTCACGTGGCGCCCGCGCCCGGCGGCCCTGGCGCCGAAGGTCTCGCGCAGGCTGACCCGGTACGGGACCGGGTCGACCTGGACGCCGTACCGGGTGCGCAGCCGCTCCAGGGTGACCTCCTGGTGGGCCTCGCCCAGGCACCACAGGACGAGCTGGCGGGTGTGCGGGTTGTGTTCCAGCCGCAGGGTCGGGTCCTCGGCGACCAGCCGGGCCAGGCCCTGGGAGAGCTTGTCCTCGTCGGCCTTGCCGTGGGCCTCGACGGCGAGGGGGAGCAGCGGGTCCGGCATGGGCCAGGGCGCCATGAGGAGCGGGCGCTCCTTGGCGGAGAGGGTGTCGCCGGTCTCGGCGCGGGTCAGCTTGGCCACGCAGGCGAGGTCGCCGGCGATGCACCGGTCCAGGCTCCGCTGCTGCTTGCCGAAGGGGGAGGTGAGGGTGCCGATGCGCTCCTGGAGGTCGTGGTCCTCGTGGCCGCGGTCGGCGAGGCCGTGGCCCGAGACATGGACGGTCGCCTCGGGGCGCAGGGTGCCGGAGAAGACGCGGACGAGGGAGACCCGGCCGACGTACGGGTCGGAGGAGGTCTTGACGACCTCGGCGACGAGCGGGCCGTCGGGATCGCAGGTGACGTCCGGGCGGGCGGCGCCGTCGGGCGCGGTGACGACGAGGGCGGCCCGCTCCAGCGGGGTGGGGAAGCCGCCGGTCACGAGTTCGAGGAGTTCCACGGTGCCCAGGCCCTGGCGGGCGCCGTCGGCGGCGGGGGCGGCCATCAGGACGGGGTGGAAGGTGCCGCGCGCGACGGCGCGCTCCAGGTCGTCGACGAGGGTCCCGAGGTCGATGTCCTCGCCGCCGAGGTAGCGGTCCATGAGGCCCTCGTCCTCGCTCTCGGCGATGATCCCCTCGATCAGCCGGGAGCGGGCCGCGTCGATGAGGGCCCGCTCGGCCGGGTCCGGGTCGCGCTCGGCGCGCTCGCCGGAGGAGTAGTCGTACGCCCGCCGCGAGAGCAGGCCGAGGAGTCCGGTGACGGGGGCGTGCCCGTCGGGGCCCGCGGGGCCGTACCGGGGCAGGTAGAGCGGGATGACGGCGTCGGGGTCGTCGGCGCCGAAGGCGTCGCCGCAGACGGACGCCATCCGGCCGTAGTCGGCGCGGGCGGCCTCCAGGTGGGTGACGACGATCGCGCGGGGCATCCCGACGGCCGCGCACTCGTCCCAGACCGCGCGGGTGGCCCCGGACAGCCCCTCGGCGCCGTCCGCGGCCGAGACGACGAAGAGGGCCGCGTCCGCGGCGCGCAGACCGGCCCTGAGCTCTCCGACGAAGTCGGCGTATCCCGGAGTGTCCAGGATATTGATCTTGATTCCGTCCCAGGCGACCGGGACGAGCGACAACTGGACGGAGCGCCGGCGTCGGTGCTCGATCTCGTCGTAGTCGGAGACCGTGGCGCCGTCCTCGACCCGGCCGGCCCGGTTCACGGCTCCGGCGGTCAGGGCCAGGGCCTCGACGAGGGTGGTCTTGCCCGACCCGCTGTGGCCGACCAGCACGACGTTCCGTACGGAGGAGGGGCGGTCGGCCGTCAGTGCCCTGCCGGCGGCTCCGGATGGGTGTGATGTGGCTCCCATGGTGCTCGTGCCTCCCGATGGTGACGGTGAGGAGGGATACGGGGTCCTTCGAGCTTTGCACCGGTGTCACACCGCGTCCATACGTCGTACCGGGGGCGTACCGGTGGCGCACCGGGAGGCGGCGGAGGGATGAAGTACGGCCCCCGCGGCCCGAACCGGTGGGTGCGCGGCGTCCGGGAGGCGGCGTGCTGGCTACGATGGGCCAGCCGGTGGCCGTGGTGGCCGTGCGGCCCAGCGACCCTCCGGGAAGGCCATGCTGAACAAGTACGCGCGTGCATTCTTCACGCGTGTTCTCACGCCATTCGCCGCATTTCTGCTCCGGCGGGGGGTGAGTCCGGACGCGGTCACCCTGATCGGCACGGCCGGAGTGGCGGCGGGAGCGCTGGTCTTCTTCCCCCGGGGCGAGTTCTTCTGGGGCACGATCACGATCACCCTCTTCGTCTTCTCCGACCTCGTGGACGGGAACATGGCCCGCCAGGCCGGTGTCTCCAGCCGCTGGGGCGCCTTCCTCGACTCCACCCTCGACCGGGTCGCGGACGCGGCGATCTTCGGCGGGCTCGCGCTCTGGTACGCGGGCTCCGGGAACGACAACGCGCTCTGCGCCGTCGCGATCTTCTGCCTGGCCAGCGGCCAGGTGGTCTCCTACACCAAGGCCCGGGGCGAGTCGATCGGGCTCCCGGTCGCCGTCAACGGACTCATCGAGCGGGCCGAGCGGCTGGTCATCTCGCTGGTCGCGGCCGGGCTCTCCGGCCTGACGGTCTTCGGGGCGCCGTCGTGGATCGGCGTCCTGCTGCCGGTCGCGCTGTGGACCGTCGCCGTGGGCTCCCTCGTCACGCTGATCCAGCGGGTGGTCACCGTACGCCGCGAAGCCGCCGAGGCCGACGCCGCCGCGGCCGCCGCCGAAGGGGGCGCCGCCTGATGGGCACCGCACAGGACAAGCTGGTCGACGGGCTCTACGGGCTCGGCTGGGCCGGCGTCAAGAAACTGCCCGAACCGGCCGCGGTCGCCCTCGGCCGCCGGATCGCGGACTTCGCCTGGAAGCGCCGCGGCAAGAGCGTGCTGCGGCTGGAGTCCAACCTGGCCCGCGTGGTGCCGGACGCCGGTCCGCAGCAGCTGCGCGAGCTGTCCAAGGCCGGCATGCGCTCCTACATGCGGTACTGGATGGAATCGTTCCGGCTGCCCACCATGGATCCGAAGCGGTTCGGCACCGACGTGCTGATGAAGGACGACCACATCCTGCGCGAGGCCCTCGCCTCCGGCCGCGGGGTCGTCGTCGCCCTGCCGCACCTGGCCAACTGGGACCTCGCCGGCGCCTGGGCCACCGGCCACATCGGGGTGCCGTTCACCACGGTCGCCGAACGCCTCAAGCCCGAATCCCTCTACGACCGCTTCGTGGCCTACCGCGAGAGCCTCGGGATGGAGGTCTTGCCCCACAACGGCGGCGCCGCCTTCGGCACCCTGGCCCGACGGCTCCGCTCCGGCGGCCTGGTCTGCCTCGTCGCCGACCGGGACCTCTCCGCGTCCGGGGTCGAGGTGGACTTCTTCGGCGCCACCGCGCGCATGCCGGCCGGACCGGCGCTGCTCGCGCAGCAGACGGGCGCGGTCCTGCTCCCCGCCACCCTGTACTACGGGGACGCGCCGCAGATGTACGGGCGCATCCACCCCGAGGTGGAGGTGCCGAAGACGGGTACCCGGACCGAGAAGGCCGCCGTGATGACGCAGGCGGTCGCGGACGCCTTCGCGGGGGGCATCGCGGAACACCCGCAGGACTGGCACATGCTCCAGCGCCTGTGGCTCGACGACCTGGAGGAGCGCCCGTAGTGAAGATCGGCATCGTGTGTCCGTACTCGTGGGACGTGCCGGGCGGCGTCCAGTTCCACATCCGCGACCTGGCGGAGCACCTGATCCGTCTCGGCCACGAGGTGTCGGTACTGGCCCCGGCCGACGACGAGACCCCGCTGCCGCCGTACGTGGTCCCGGCGGGACGGGCGGTGCCGGTGCCGTACAACGGGTCGGTGGCCCGGCTGAACTTCGGCTTCCTCTCGGCGGCCCGGGTGCGCCGCTGGCTGCACGACGGCGTCTTCGACGTCCTCCACATCCACGAGCCCGCCTCGCCCTCCCTGGGACTGCTGGCCTGCTGGGCGGCGCAGGGCCCGATCGTGGCCACCTTCCACACCTCCAACCCGCGCTCGCGGGCGATGATCGCCGCGTACCCGATCCTCCAGCCGGCGCTGGAGAAGATCAGCGCCCGGATCGCGGTGAGCGAGTACGCGCGGCGCACGCTGGTGGAGCACCTCGGCGGGGACGCGGTGGTGATCCCGAACGGGGTCGACGTGGACTTCTTCGCCAAGGCCGAGCCCAAGGCCGAGTGGGGCGGGCAGACGCTCGGCTTCATCGGCCGCATCGACGAGCCCCGCAAGGGCCTGCCGGTGCTGATGGCGGCCTTCCCGAAGATCGTGGAGTCCTGCCCGGACGTACGCCTGCTGGTCGCCGGCCGCGGCGACGAGGAGGAGGCGGTCGCGTCCCTGCCCGCGGACCTGCGGGGGCGGGTGGAGTTCCTCGGCATGGTCTCGGACGAGGACAAGGCACGGCTGCTGCGCAGCGTGGACGTGTACGTCGCCCCCAACACCGGCGGCGAGAGCTTCGGCATCATCCTCGTCGAGGCCCTGTCGGCGGGCGCGGCGGTGCTGGCCTCGGACCTGGACGCCTTCGCGCAGGTCCTGGACCAGGGCGGGGCCGGAGACCTCTTCGCCAACGAGAACGCCGACGCCCTCGCGGCCGGCGCGATCACCCTCCTGCGGGACCCGGCCCGGCGCGCCGAACTGGGCGACCGCGGCTCGGCGCACGTGCGCCGCTTCGACTGGTCGACGGTCGCCGCGGACATCCTGGCCGTGTACGAGACGGTGACGGACGGCTCGGCGGCGGTGGCCGAGGACGAACGCGTCCCCCTCCGCACCCGGCTCGGCCTCTCCCGCGACGCCTGACGGCGGCGACGGTGGGCCTCTGCGGCCTCTGCGGCCTCTGCGGCCTCTGCGGCCCCGGCGGCTCCCGCGGCCACACCGGGCCCGGTGGCGCTCCGCCCGGCCCGCCTGCGCTGACCGGGGCCGGGGCGGGGGCCGGTAGAGTCGCGGCCCGTGATCGAAACCCTTGTCTGGATTGCCCTGGCGCTCGGTGTCATCGGGGTCTACCTCAGCTGGACCGCCGGCCGGCTGGACCGGCTGCACTCGCGCATGGACGCCGCGCGGGCCGCCCTCGACGCCCAGCTCGTCCGGCGTGCCTCCGTGGTGCTGGAGGTGGCCACCTCCGGCGTCCTCGACCCCGCCTCCTCCCTCGTGCTGTACGAGTCCGCGCACGCCGCCCGGCAGGCCGAGGAGGAGCACCGGGAGGTCGCCGAGAGCGAGCTCAGCCAGGCGCTGCGGGCCGTCTTCGCCGACGCCGACCAGGTGGACGTGCTCAAGGCGGCCCCGGGCGGGGCCGAGGCCACCGAGGACCTGGCGGCGGCCGTGCGCCGGGTGCCCATGGCCCGGCGGTTCCACAACGACGCCGTACGGGCCGCCCGCGCCCTGCGCAGGCACCGCAAGGTCCGCTGGTTCCGGCTGGCCGGGCACGCACCCTTCCCGCTCGCCTTCGAGATGGACGACGAGCCCCCGGCGTACCTCGCGGACCGGCCCGTCTAGAGCGGCCCCGACCGCCGGAATCCGGCCGTAGGGGGAGCGGTCCAGGGCCGCGGCGGACAAGTCGGGGAGCCACCGGCTACACATTGGCCCTTGCTGTGGACTGGTCAGTGGGGTTGTCTCGGCCGGGTAGTAGTCGCGTCTTCCCTTCCGAGTGAGGTCAACCCGTGAGCACGCTTCCCACCTCCCCCCAGTCCGCCGAGTCGGCGATCGGCACCTCCCGCGTCAAGCGCGGCATGGCCGAGCAGCTCAAGGGCGGCGTGATCATGGACGTGGTCAACGCCGAGCAGGCGAAGATCGCCGAGGACGCCGGCGCCGTGGCCGTCATGGCCCTCGAGCGGGTCCCGGCCGACATCCGCAAGGACGGCGGGGTCGCCCGCATGTCCGACCCGAACATGATCGAAGAGATCATCGAGGCCGTCTCGATCCCGGTCATGGCCAAGTCCCGCATCGGCCACTTCGTCGAGGCCCAGGTGCTCCAGTCCCTCGGCGTCGACTACATCGACGAGTCCGAGGTCCTGACCCCGGCCGACGAGGTCAACCACTCCGACAAGTGGGCGTACACCACCCCCTTCGTCTGTGGCGCCACCAACCTGGGCGAGGCCCTGCGCCGCATCGCCGAGGGCGCGGCCATGATCCGCTCCAAGGGCGAGGCCGGCACCGGCAACGTGGTCGAGGCCGTCCGTCACCTGCGCCAGATCAAGAACGAGATCGCCCGCCTGCGCGGTTACGACAACAACGAGCTCTTCGCCGCGGCCAAGGAGCTGCGCGCCCCGTACGAGCTCGTCAAGGAGGTCGCCGAGCTCGGCAAGCTCCCGGTCGTGCTGTTCTCCGCCGGTGGCGTCGCCACCCCGGCCGACGCCGCCCTGATGCGCCAGCTCGGCGCCGAGGGCGTCTTCGTCGGCTCCGGCATCTTCAAGTCGGGCGACCCCGCCAAGCGTGCCGCCGCCATCGTGAAGGCCACCACCTTCTTCGACGACCCGAAGATCATCGCGGACGCCTCCCGCAACCTGGGCGAGGCCATGGTCGGCATCAACTGCGACACCCTCCCCGAGTCCGAGCGCTACGCCAACCGCGGCTGGTAACCGGAGATGACCCCCACCCCCGGCAACCCCGTGATCGGGGTGCTCGCCCTGCAGGGCGACGTACGGGAGCACCTGATCGCCCTGGCCGCGGCGGACGCCGTGGCCAGGCCGGTCCGGCGTCCCGAGGAGCTCGCCGAGGTCGACGCCCTGGTGATCCCCGGCGGCGAGTCCACGACCATGTCCAAGCTCGCGGTGCTGTTCGGCATGCTGGAGCCGCTGCGCGAGCGCGTGCGGGCCGGGATGCCGGTCTACGGCACCTGCGCCGGCATGATCATGCTGGCGGACAAGCTCCTGGACGGCCGTGAGGACCAGGAGACGCTCGGCGGGATCGACATGATCGTCCGCCGCAACGCCTTCGGCCGCCAGAACGAGTCCTTCGAAGCGCGGATCGACTTCGCCGGCATCACCGGCGACCCGGTCGAGGGTGTCTTCATCCGCGCCCCGTGGGTAGAGTCGGTCGGCGCCTCGGCCGAGGTGCTCGCCACGTACGACGGCCACACGGTCGCGGTGCGGCAGGGGAACGTGCTCGCCACGTCCTTCCACCCGGAACTGACCGGCGACGACCGTGTTCACGCGTACTTCGTCGACATGGTGCGCGCGGGGCTGTAACGCCGTCCCGGTAGGATCTGTGGCGAACACTGTTGGTGACGCGAAGGAGACAGGCAGATGTCCGGCCACTCTAAATGGGCTACGACGAAGCACAAGAAGGCCGTGGTCGACGCCAAGCGCGGCAAGCTCTTCGCGAAGCTGATCAAGAACATCGAGGTCGCGGCCCGTATGGGCGGCGCCGACATCGACGGCAACCCGACGCTCTTCGACGCCATCCAGAAGGCCAAGAAGAGCTCGGTCCCGAACAAGAACATCGACTCCGCGGTCAAGCGCGGCGGCGGCCTCGAGGCCGGCGGCGCCGACTACGAGACGATCATGTACGAGGGCTACGGCCCGAACGGCGTCGCGGTGCTCATCGAGTGCCTCACCGACAACCGCAACCGCGCCGCGTCCGACGTCCGGGTCGCCATGACCCGCAACGGCGGCTCCATGGCCGACCCGGGTTCGGTCTCCTACCTGTTCAACCGCAAGGGCGTCGTCCTGCTCCCCAAGGGCGAACTGTCCGAGGACGACGTCCTGGAGACGGTGCTCGAGGCGGGCGCCGAGGAGGTCAACGACCTCGGCGAGAGCTTCGAGATCATCAGCGAGGCCACCGACATGGTCGCGGTCCGCACGGCGCTCCAGCAGGCCGGCATCGACTACGACTCGGCCGACTCCAACTTCCTGCCGACCATGCAGGTCGAGCTGGACGAGGAGGGCGCGCGCAAGATCTTCAAGCTCATCGACGCGCTGGAGGACAGCGACGACGTGCAGAACGTCTTCGCCAACTTCGACGTCTCCGACGAGGTCATGGAGAAGGTCGACGCGTAACGCGTCCGCCGACACCGTGCGAACGGCGGGCCGACGGGGACACACCCCGGCGGCCCGCCGTCGTGTTGTGCGCGATGTCAGTGGCGCCGGATAGCCTGCACGCACACGGACGGGCGATCGAACGGACAGGGGGCAGGGTGCGCGTACTCGGTGTGGACCCGGGGCTGACGCGGTGCGGCGTCGGCGTCGTCGAGGGTGTCGCCGGCCGTCCCCTGACCATGCGCGCGGTGGGCGTCGTACGGACGCCCGCCGACGCCGAGCTCGGCCTGCGGCTCGTCGCGATCGAGCGGGGCATCGAGGAGTGGCTCGACGCGCACCGGCCCGAAGTCGTCGCCGTGGAGCGGGTGTTCAGCCAGCACAACGTGAGCACCGTGATGGGCACCGCCCAGGCGAGCGCCGTCGCCATGCTGTGCGCCGCCCGCCGCGGCATCCCGGTCGCCCTGCACACCCCGAGCGAGGTCAAGGCCGCCGTCACCGGCAGCGGCCGCGCCGACAAGGCCCAGGTCGGCGCCATGGTCACCCGGCTGCTGCGGCTCGCCGAGCCGCCGAAACCCGCCGACGCCGCCGACGCCCTCGCCCTCGCCATCTGCCACATCTGGCGGGCCCCCGCCCAGAACCGCCTCCAGCAGGCGGTCGCCCTGCACGCCTCGAAAGGCCGTACCCGATGATCGCCTTCGTCAGCGGCCCGGTCGCCGCGCTCGCCCCCGCCCTGGCCGTGATCGAGGTCGGGGGAGTGGGCATGGCCGTGCACTGCACGCCGCACACCATCGCCGGTCTGCGCACCGGCGAGCCGGCCCGGCTGGCCACCTCCCTGGTCGTACGGGAGGACTCGCTCACCCTGTACGGATTCGCCGACGACGACGAGCGGCAGGTCTTCGAGGTGCTGCAGACCGCGAGCGGGGTCGGTCCGAGGCTGGCGCAGGCGATGCTCGGCGTGCACCGGCCGGACGCGCTGCGCACCGCCGTCTCGACGGGCGACGAGAAGGCGCTGACGGCGGTGCCGGGCATCGGCAAGAAGGGCGCCCAGAAGCTGCTGCTGGACCTCAAGGACAAGCTGGGCGCCCCGCTGGGCACCAGCGGCCTCGTCGGCGCCCAGCGGGCGGTGGCGACCGGTCCCGCGCCCTGGACCGAGCAGCTCGCCGCGGCCCTGATCGGGCTGGGGTACGCCGCGCGCGACGCGGAGGAAGCCGTCTCCGCGGTCACCCCGCAGGCCGAGGAGGCCATCGCGGCCGGCGGCCAGGCCCCCGTACCGCAGCTCCTGCGGGCGGCCCTGCAGTCCCTGAACCGGGCCCGCTAGCGGCCGGCCCGCCGCCGTCCGCGTACGGGCCCCGCAGGCGCGTTCCCCCGGCCGGCCGTAGGGGCGGCCCTCGCAGCAACCGCAGCAACCGAGAAGGCAGACTGACACCGTGAACTGGGACGACGACACCACCGCCGAGGACGAGGCACGGATCGTCGAGGCCGCCGCGGACGGCGAGGACACCGCCGTGGAGGCGGCCCTGCGGCCCAAGGACCTCGGGGAGTTCGTCGGCCAGGAGAAGGTCCGCCAGCAGCTGGACCTGGTCCTCAAGGCCGCCCGGCAGCGCGGGGCCACCGCCGACCACGTCCTGCTGTCCGGCGCGCCCGGCCTCGGCAAGACGACCCTGTCGATGATCATCGCCGCGGAGATGGGCGCTCCCATCCGCATCACCTCGGGCCCCGCGATCCAGCACGCCGGCGACCTCGCCGCGATCCTCTCCTCCCTCCAGGAGGGCGAGGTCCTCTTCCTCGACGAGATCCACCGCATGTCGCGGCCCGCCGAGGAGATGCTCTACATGGCCATGGAGGACTTCCGCGTCGACGTGATCGTCGGCAAGGGCCCCGGGGCCACCGCCATCCCCCTGGAACTGCCGCCCTTCACCCTCGTCGGCGCCACCACCCGGGCCGGCCTGCTGCCCCCGCCGCTGCGCGACCGCTTCGGCTTCACGGGCCACATGGAGTTCTACGCCCCCGAGGAACTGGAGCGCGTCATCCACCGCTCCGCCGGCCTCCTCGACGTGGAGATCGACACCGCGGGCGCCGCGGAGATCGCCGGTCGTTCCCGCGGCACCCCGCGCATCGCCAACCGCCTGCTGCGCCGGGTGCGCGACTACGCCCAGGTCCGCGCGGACGGCGTGATCAACCGCGAGGTCGCGGGCACCGCCCTCAAGGTCTACGAGGTGGACGAGCGCGGGCTCGACCGGCTCGACCGGGGCGTGCTGGAGGCCCTGCTCAAGCTCTTCGGCGGCGGTCCGGTCGGCCTGTCGACCCTGGCCGTGGCCGTGGGCGAGGAGCGGGAGACCGTCGAAGAGGTCGCGGAACCGTTCCTGGTGCGCGAGGGCCTGCTGGCGCGCACGCCCAGGGGACGGGTGGCGACGCCCGCCGCATGGGCCCACCTGGGACTCGTACCGCCGCAGCACGGCGGGAGCGGATCAAGCGGACAACAGGGCTTGTTCGGGGCCTGACGGCGCGGACGTTCGCCCCCTCAGGAACTGCGATGCCATGCTGGGCGTTGTTCCATCGGTGCGGACTCGCCTAGACTCCGCCGATGCCGACCCTCCGGGTCGACATGCCCACCCCCCGTAAAAAGGCCGCCGTCCGCGTGCGGTCGTGCGAAGGATCTCCGTCCCGTGAATCTCGTGACACTCCTCCCGTTCATCGTGCTCATCGGGGCGATGTTCCTGATGACCCGCTCCGCCAAGAAGAAGCAGCAGGCGGCCGCGCAGATGCGCAACGAAATGACGCCCGGCACCGGTGTCCGCACCATCGGCGGCATGTACGCCACGGTGAAGGAGCTCGGCGACGACACCGTCACCCTCGAGGTGGCTCCCGGCGTCCACGCCATCTACGCGAAGAACTCCATCGGCGCCGTACTGGAGGACGAGGAGTACAACCGCATCGTCCACGGCGTCGTCGCCGACGCCGAGAACGACACGCCGGTCGTCGCCGACGACGCGTCCTCGCTCACCGGGACGCCGAAGGCGGACCTCACGAAGCACGAGGACGAGGCTCCCAAGCTCGACCTCGGCAAGAAGGAGGGCCCGGTCGACGAGCCCGGCGACGAGCCCAAGGACGGCAAGGCCGACGGCGAGGCCGGCGCGAAGTAGCGCGCGGTCCGGGACCGCGGGGCGCCTGACCGGCGGCCGTCGCGGTCCCGGTCAGTGACCCACTTCTGCGGGGGGCAGGGGTCCCCACCACACATTTCGTGGCCGTCCGCGCGCTGACCCGGCGCGGGGCGGTTGGACAGGGAGAAACGACAAGGTGGCAGCACCGAAGAAGGGCCGGCGGCCCACGGGGGCTCAGGGGAGGCCGGGGCGTGCCCTGGCGATCATCCTGATCGCGATGGTGGCGCTCACCGCGGGGATGTTCGTCTCGGACCAGACGACTCCCCGGCTCGGCATCGACCTCGCCGGCGGCACGAGCATCACGCTCAAGGCCAAGAGCGAGCCCGGCAAGCCGGACGCGATCAACGAGACCAACATGAACACGGCGGTCGGCATCATCGAGCGCCGCGTCAACGGTCTCGGCGTCTCCGAGGCCGAGGTCCAGACCCAGGGCCGCGACCACATCATCGTCAACATCCCCAAGGGGATGAACGAGAAGCAGGCGCGCGAGCAGGTCGGTACCACCGCCCAGCTCTACTTCCGCCCGGTGATCGCCTTCGCGGACGGCGCCCCCGCCGCTCCCGAGGGCAGCCCGAGCCCGAGTCCCTCCGCCAGCGGCTCCGGCGCTCCCAAGGCCGAGGACGGCAACAAGTCCTCTCCGTCGGCCACCCCGTCGTCCAGCGCCACTTCCCAGGGCCGCGCGCTCAGTGAGGCCCTCAAGGCCCCGAACGCCCCCACTCCCTCGCCCTCGGCGAGCGAGTCGAAGAAGGCAGACGACACCAAGGCCCCGTCCCCCTCCGCGTCGGCCCCGCCGACCGGTGACGAGGCGGCCGCGGCCGATCTCCAGGCCCGGTTCGCCACCCTCGACTGCACCGACGAGGCGCAGCGCGCCGCCGTCGGCAAGGGCGTCAAGCCCACCGAGCCGACGCTCGCCTGCGGGCAGCGCGGCGGGGCCTGGGGCAAGTGGGTGCTCGGTCCGGCCGCCGTAGAGGGCAAGGACATCAAAAGCGCCAAGGGCGTCATCGACCCGCAGTCGGGTCAGTGGATCGTCACGATGGACTTCAACGACAAGGGCAGCGACGCGTTCGCGAAGGTCACCGGCGAGCTCTCCGCCAAGCAGCCGCCGCAGAACCAGTTCGCGATCGTGCTCGACGGCGACGTCGTCTCCGACCCGTCGGTCTCCTCCGCGATCATGGGCGGCAACGCGCAGATCTCCGGCGGCTTCACCCAGCAGTCCGCGCAGGACCTGGGCAACATGCTCTCGTACGGCGCCCTGCCGCTCTCCTTCAGCGAGGACAGCGTCACCACCGTCACCGCCGCGCTCGGCAGCGAGCAGCTGCGCGCCGGCCTCATCGCCGGTGCGATCGGCATGCTCCTCGTCGTGATCTACCTGCTGGTGTACTACCGCGGCCTGGCGTTCATCGCGATCATCAGCCTCCTGGTGTCCGCGGTCCTCACCTACACGATCATGTCGCTCCTCGGAAAGGGCATCGGCTTCGCGCTGAACCTGCCCGCCGTCTGCGGGGCGATCGTGGCCATCGGCATCACAGCGGACTCGTTCATCGTGTACTTCGAACGAATCCGCGACGAGATCCGCGAGGGCCGCACCCTGCGTCCGGCCGTCGAGCGCGCCTGGCCGCGTGCCCGGCGCACGATCCTGGTCTCCGACTTCGTGTCGTTCCTCGCCGCCGCGGTGCTCTTCATCGTCACCGTGGGCAAGGTCCAGGGCTTCGCCTTCACACTGGGTCTGACGACCCTGCTCGACGTCGTCGTGGTGTTCCTCTTCACCAAGCCCGTCATGACGCTGCTGGCGCGGACGAAGTTCTTCTCCAGCGGCCACCCGTGGTCCGGGCTGGACCCGAAGCGGCTCGGCGCCAAGCCCCCGCTGCGCCGGTCCCGCCGCACCGGTCCCGCCCCCGCCCCCGTCGACGCAAAGGAGGCGTGAGAGATGTCGAAGCTGGGAGATCTCGGCGCCAAGCTGTACCGCGGTGAGGTCGGCTACGACTTCGTCGGCAAGCGCTTTCTCTGGTACGGCGTTTCCATCCTGATCACCATCACGGCCATCGTGGCCGTGGCCGTTCAGGGCCTCAACATGGGGATCGAGTTCAAGGGCGGTGCCGTCTTCACCACCCCGAAGACCTCCGTCTCGGTCGCGAAGGCCACGGAGGACGCGGAAGCGGCCTCCGGGCACGACGCGATCGTCCAGGAGCTCGGCACCGGCGGCCTGCGGATCCAGATCTCCGGTGTGGACACCGCCGCCGCGAGCGACGTGAAGAAGCAGCTGGCCTCCGACCTCAAGGTCAACGAGGCCGACATCAACGCCGACCTGGTCGGCCCCAGCTGGGGCTCCCAGATCGCGAACAAGGCGTGGACCGGCCTCGGCATCTTCATGGTCCTCGTGGTCATCTACCTCGCCATCGCCTTCGAGTGGCGCATGGCGGTCGCGGCACTGATCGCCCTGATCCACGACCTCACGATCACGGTCGGTGTCTACGCGCTGGTCGGCTTCGAGGTCACCCCGGGTACGGTCATCGGCCTGCTGACGATCCTCGGTTACTCCCTCTACGACACCGTCGTCGTCTTCGACGGTCTCAAGGAGGGGTCGAAGGACATCACCAAGCAGACCCGCTTCACCTACAGCGAGATCGCCAACCGCAGCATCAACGGCACCCTGGTCCGCTCGATCAACACCACGGTCGTCGCGCTGCTTCCCGTCGGGGCCCTGCTGTTCATCGGCGGCGGCTTCCTGGGCGCCGGCATGCTGAACGACATCTCGCTGTCGCTGTTCGTCGGCCTCGCCGCCGGCGCGTACTCCTCGATCTTCATCGCGACCCCGCTGGTCGTCGACCTGAAGGAACGCGAGCCGGCCATGAAGGCGCTGAAGAAGCGCGTGCTCGCGAAGCGGGCGGGCGCGGCGGCCAGGGGCGAGTCCGGGGACGACGGCTACGACGCCGGCGCCGGTGACGCGCCCGAGGCCGTGGCGCCGGGCCGGCCGGGGCGTCGCCGGTGACCGCGCTGACCGAGGACGTGCGCGGGCTGCTGCTCAGCCGCATCAAGGACGTACCGGACTACCCGAAGCCCGGCGTGATGTTCAAGGACATCACCCCGCTGCTGGCGGACCCGAAGGCGTTCGCCGCGCTGACGGACGCGCTCGTGGAGCTGGCCGGGCGGTACGGCGCGACGAAGATCGTCGGACTGGAGGCGCGCGGGTTCATCCTGGCGGCCCCGGTCGCGGTGCAGGCCGGGATCGGCTTCGTACCGGTGCGCAAGGCCGGAAAGCTGCCGGGCGCGACGCTCGCGCAGTCGTACGAGCTGGAGTACGGGACCGCGGAGATCGAGGTCCACGCGGAGGACCTGTCGGCCGGTGACCGGGTCATGGTCATCGACGACGTCCTGGCCACCGGCGGCACCGCCGGGGCCTCGCTGGAGCTCATCCGGCGGGCCGGGGCGGACGTCGCGGGGGTGGCGGTCCTGATGGAGCTGTCGTTCCTGCCGGGGCGGGCCAGGCTGGCCGGCGCCCTGGACGGGGCCCCGCTGGACGCCCTGATCGTGGTCTGAGCACGCGCTCCACGAGCGGCGGGCACCCGGTTCACGCCGGGGGCCCGCCGCTTTCGTGTGCGCCGCCGCTGTCCGGCGGGGCGGATCCGGCCCCGGCGGCCCCGGGCGGAGGCTAGGCGAACGGGGTACGGGAACCCTCGCTACCATGGGATGTCCGGACCTGACCGGGGCACCGGATCCTCCCCCAGACTCCGTCCGGGGGGACCCCCGTGAGGAGCGCTCTTGCCAGACGAGGTCCAGCCAATCTCCGCCGCGCAGCCCGACCCGCAGGCCGACCCGCAGGCCGAGGCGCCCGCGGCGCCCGCCGCCGCGCCCCCGCCGGCGCCCCCGGAGACCGCGGCCAAGCCCGCGCCGGCCGTGAAGCCCGCTCCGGCCCCGGCGGTCAAGCCCGCGCCGGGCAAGTCGGCCGGGTCCTCCAACCGGGTGCGGGCCCGGCTCGCCCGCCTCGGCGTGCAGCGCTCCAACCCGTACAACCCGGTACTGGAACCGCTCCTGCGCATCGTTCGCGGCAACGACCCGAAGATCGAGACGTCGACGCTGCGCCAGCTCGAACAGGCGTACCAGGTCGCCGAGCGCTGGCACCGCGGCCAGAAGCGCAAGAGCGGCGACCCGTACATCACGCACCCGCTCGCCGTGACGACCATCCTCGCCGAGCTCGGCATGGACCCCGCCACCCTGATGGCCGGCCTGCTCCACGACACCGTCGAGGACACCGAGTACGGCCTGGAGGACCTGCGCCGCGACTTCGGCGACGCCGTGGCCCTGCTCGTCGACGGCGTCACCAAGCTCGACCGGGTCAAGTTCGGCGAGGCCGCGCAGGCCGAGACCGTCCGCAAGATGGTCGTCGCGATGGCCAAGGACCCGCGCGTCCTGGTCATCAAGCTCGCCGACCGCCTGCACAACATGCGCACCATGCGCTACCTCAAGCGGGAGAAGCAGGAGAAGAAGGCCCGCGAGACCCTTGAGATCTACGCCCCGCTGGCGCACCGGCTGGGCATGAACACCATCAAGTGGGAGCTGGAGGACCTCGCCTTCGCGATCCTCTACCCCAAGATGTACGACGAGATCGTCCGGCTGGTCGCCGAGCGCGCGCCCAAGCGGGACGAGTACCTCGCCGTCGTCACGGACGAGGTGCAGACCGACCTGCGGGCGGCCCGGATCAAGGCCACCGTCACCGGCCGGCCCAAGCACTACTACAGCGTCTACCAGAAGATGATCGTCCGGGGCCGCGACTTCGCGGAGATCTACGACCTGGTCGGCATCCGCGTCCTCGTGGACACCGTCCGGGACTGCTACGCCGCCCTCGGCACGGTGCACGCGCGATGGAACCCGGTCCCCGGCCGGTTCAAGGACTACATCGCGATGCCCAAGTTCAACATGTACCAGTCGCTCCACACGACGGTCATCGGGCCCAGCGGCAAGCCGGTCGAGCTCCAGATCCGCACCTTCGACATGCACCGCCGGGCCGAGTACGGCATCGCCGCGCACTGGAAGTACAAGCAGCAGACCGTCGCCGGCACCTCCAAGGTGCGCACCGACGTCCCCCAGGCCGCCAAGGGCAGCGCCGGCCAGGACACCGTCAACGACATGGCCTGGCTGCGCCAGCTCCTGGACTGGCAGAAGGAGACCGAGGACCCCGGCGAGTTCCTCGACTCGCTGCGCTTCGACCTCTCCCGCAACGAGGTCTTCGTCTTCACGCCCAAGGGCGACGTCATAGCGCTCCCGGCCGGCGCCACCCCCGTGGACTTCGCGTACGCGGTCCACACGGAGGTCGGCCACCGGACGATAGGGGCCAGGGTCAACGGCCGCCTGGTGCCGCTGGAGTCCACGCTCGACAACGGCGACCTGGTCGAGGTCTTCACCTCCAAGGCCGAGGGAGCCGGCCCGTCACGGGACTGGCTGGGCTTCGTCAAGTCCCCGCGGGCCCGCAACAAGATCCGCGGCTGGTTCTCCAAGGAGCGCCGCGACGAGGCCATCGAGCAGGGCAAGGACGCCATCGCGCGGGCCATGCGCAAGCAGAACCTGCCGATCCAGCGGATCCTGACCGGTGACTCGCTGGTCACCCTCGCGCACGAGATGCGCTACCCCGACATCTCCTCCCTGTACGCGGCGATCGGCGAGGGCCACGTGGCCGCGCAGGGCGTCGTACAGAAGCTCGTCCAGGCCCTCGGCGGCGAGGAGGCGGCCAACGAGGACATCGAGGAGAGCATCCCGCCCGCCCGCGGCCGCAGCAACCGGCGCAAGAACGCCGACCCGGGCGTCGTCGTCAAGGGCGTCGACGACGTGTGGGTCAAGCTGGCCCGCTGCTGCACCCCGGTACCGGGCGACCCGATCGTCGGCTTCGTCACGCGTGGCAGCGGCGTATCGGTTCACCGCGCGGACTGCGTCAACGTGGACTCCCTCTCCCAGGAGCCCGAGCGCATGCTGGAGGTCGAGTGGGCGCCCACCCAGTCCTCGGTCTTCCTGGTCGCCATCCAGGTCGAGGCGCTGGACCGGTCCAGGCTGCTGTCGGACGTCACCCGCGTCCTGTCCGACCAGCACGTCAACATCCTCTCGGCGGCCGTGCAGACCTCCCGCGACCGGGTGGCCACCTCGCGGTTCACCTTCGAGATGGGCGACCCCAAGCACCTCGGACACGTCCTGAAGGCCGTCCGGGGCGTGGAGGGCGTCTACGACGTCTACCGCGTGACCTCGGCCCGCAGGCCGTAGCGGCCGGGACACGACGCGACGGTGGGCGCGTCCAGGACCACCGTCGGGCTGCGCCGCACGACCTCCATCCGGCCCGGCGACGTCACCGCGGCGAAG
>NZ_JBEOXU010000079.1:0-28199 GCF_040296725.1 Streptomyces sp. NPDC002044 | reverse complement strand
CCGGGTCTCCGAACTGGAGGCCCGCGTCGGCCGCGAGACCCACCGGATCGCCGTCCCCGGCGGCGCGGAACAGGCCCTCGTCGGCGCACAGCCGCGCCAGGGCCAGGATCACGGCGAGGAAGCCGACCACCGGCAGCAGCTCCCGCACCTGCTGCCACGCGTCGGCGGGGGACACCGCGCCGAGCGCGACGAGCACCCCGGCCGCGGGGACGGCGGCCGCGGCCTCCGGCAGCCCGCGTGGCCGCAGCACGGCGAAGGCCAGTACGCCGAGGAGGAGGACGGCCGACAGGAACTCGGCGGCGATGGTGTTCAGGGGGTACTCCGGATCCTCGGGCGGTCCGACCAGGATGGCACCGTCCCGGCTCCGCCCGCGTGCCGGGGGTCGCACGGCGCCGCGACGGCGCGGGCGGCCCCGGCCGCATGGAAGGAAAGGAGGGACACCCGTCATTGCGGCCGCCGGACCGGCGTCACACCATGGGTCCATGCCGTCGCGAAACGCGCGGCCCGTGACGGCCGGGCCGGGGCGCCCGCCCCGTACGACCTCCCGCGGGCCGTCGTCCCCGGTTCCCCATACCGGCCCCCCGCCGAGTTCCTGTAGCCGTGCCCGTACCGAGTCACGCTCCGGAGGAGCCATGCAGATCGCCGTACTGCTCTACGACCGCTTCACCGCCCTCGACGCCATCGGTCCCTTCGACACCCTCGGCCGGCTTCCCGGCGCCGAGACCGTGTTCGTCGCCGAGCGCCCCGGGCCCGTCCGTACCGACAGCGGAGCGCTCGCGCTCGTCGCCGACAAGGCGCTCGGCGAGGTGACGCGGCCCGACATCGTGATCGTGCCCGGCGGGCCGCACCCGGAGGCGGAGATGGAGAACCCCGCCGTCCTCGACTGGCTCCGGACGGTCGATGCCACCACCACCTGGACCACGTCGGTCTGCACCGGCTCCCTCCTGCTCGCCGCGGCCGGCCTGCTCGACGGGCGCCGGGCCGCCGGCCACTGGCTGTACCTGGACCGGCTGCCCGGGTTCGGGGCGGCGCCCACCGGGGAGCGGGTGGTGTTCGACGGGAAGTACGTCACCGCCGCCGGGGTGTCCGCCGGGATCGACATGGGGCTCACCCTGCTCGGCAGGATCGCCGGGGACGAGGTCGCCCAGACCGTCCAGCTGATGACCGAGTACGATCCCCGGCCGCCCTACGACGCGGGGTCGCCGGACAAGGCCCCGGCCGCGCTCGTGGCGCGACTGCGCGGGGTCAGCCCGTAGGGGTGCCGGGGTCCGGCGCCCACGTGAAGACAGGCGGGCGGCGGGCGAGGAACGCGGCGACGCCCTCCGCGGTGTCGCCGCTTGCGGCCGCCTGCCCCGCCCAGTACCCGTCCCGGTCCGTGCGCCCGTCCGCGAACTCCTTGGCCGCCGCCTGCGTCAGCCGCGAGCGCGAGGCGAGGACGCGGGTGAACTCCGCGACCCGCTTGTCCAGCTGCCCGGCCGGCAGCAGCTCGTGGAGGAAACCCGCGCGCAGCGCCGTCTCCGCGTCGATCAACTCCGCGGAGAAGAGCAGGTACTTGGCCCATGCGGGACCCACCACCGACGCGAGGCGCCGGGTGGAGGAGGAGGCGTAGACGATGCCCAGTTTCGCCGGGGTCACCCCGAAGGACGCGCCCTCCTCGGCGAACCGCAGGTCGCAGGCGGCGGCGAGCTGCCCGCCCCCGCCGACGCAGAATCCGCGGACCGCCGCGAGCGTCGGCTTCGGGAAGGCGGCCAGGGCCTCCTCCGCCGCCACCGCCAGGGCCTGCGGGTCGTCGTCCCCGGTCAGGGAGGAGATGTCGGCCCCCGCGCAGAAGGTCGCGCCGTCCCCGGTCAGGACGAGCACCCGTACGGCCGGGTCGGCCGCGAGGCCGTCCAGCAGACCGGGGAGCGCCCGCCACATGGCGGCGGTCATGGCGTTGCGCTTGGCGGGGTGGGATATCACGACGGTGGCGACCCCGCCGGCGACCGTATGCCGGAGGGCCGTGCCGGCGACCGCGTCCGGGCCTGCTGCGTCCATGTGCCGGATGCTATCCCGGGCCGCCGCTCCTATGATCGGGGGAGTCCGTCCCGGGGGGTGCGAGGAGGCACGCTCATGGGCGCAGACCGTACCGAGGCGAAGGGCCGGGAACCGCGGCGGGAGAAGAAGAAGCTGGGCCGCGGCTTCGGACTGCTGGCCGTGCTCGGGGTGATCCTCGTCCTCGCCGGTCTGGTCGGTCTGGTCTACACGGGCGTGGCGACGCTGACCTCGATGTTCCTCTTCGGGTGGCTGTTGCTCATCGGCGGTGTGGTGGGCCTGCTGCAAGCCGTGCAGTCGCGCGCGAGCAACTACTTCTGGCTCGCCGTCATCGTCGCCGCGATCAACATCGCGGCCGGCTTCGTGATCCTGCGCCGCCCCGAGGCCAGCGCCGAGGCGCTCACCATGTTCGCCGCGCTGCTCTTACTCACCGGCGGGCTGTTCCGCCTGGTCGGATCGCTGGTGGTGCGCGGCAGCAACTTCGGGCTCGCCCTCGTCCAGGGCGCCTTCGGGGTCCTGCTGGGCATCCTGATCCTGTCCAACTGGCCCGGGAACAGCCTGTACGTGATCGGAACCTTCTTCTCCCTCGCCCTCCTGTTCGACGGCCTGAGCCTGGTGGCCCTGGGCCTGGGCGCCCGGCGCATCCTGGGGTTGGTCAGGGAGGACGAGGTGTCCGCGGCGGCGGGCGGGACGGGCGGGGCCCGCGAGAGGGCCGAGAAGCGACCGGCAGAAGATCAAGAACAGTCGAACAACTGACTCTGACATACGTCGACGGTCAGAAAGTGTCCGAATGGCGCTGACTTATGGTCAGCGGTCCGGTCCGGACCAGGCTGGTCCCACTCTTGACGCGTGGAGACGATCGAGCGTGAAGACGGGGGACGGAAGATGGATGTCAGCGGGAGCGTCCCGCCAGCCAGGGAGGGGGAGCCAGAGGGCGCGGCCGACCCCCTCGCGTACGAGGGAGTGTGGCGGTTCACCGCTCCCGCGGTAGAAGAATCCGTTCCGCAGGCGCGCCGCGCGGTCCGGGACCTGCTCGGCCGCCAGGGGGTGCCGGCCCCGCAGGACCTGGTGTACTCCCTGCTGCTGATCGTCTCCGAGCTGGTGACGAACTCGGTCCGGCACGCCGCCCTGCTCTCGCCGGAGGTCGCGGTCGAGGTGGCGATCGGCCGGGACTGGGTACGGGTGGCCGTCGAGGACGACCACCCCTACCGGCCCAAGGCGCTGGAGGCCGATTTCGGCCAGACCGGCGGCCGGGGCCTCCTCCTGGTACGGGAGATCACGCGGGAGGCCGGCGGGGTCTGCGACGTCGAGCACACCTCGACCGGCGGGAAGGTCATCTGGGCGGCCCTCCCCCTGCCCGCTCCGGTCCCGGCGGGCTGACCAGCCGGGCGCCGGCGAACCCGTGGGCCTACCAGCCCGCGGCGTCCCCGGTCAGCTCGCGGACCGCCGGCCGTGCCGCGTCGAGCACGGTCATGAACCAGGCGGAGAACGGCACGTCGGCATGACGCTTCACCAGCTCGGCGGCGGTGACGAACGCGGTGTCGCCGACCTCCTCCGGATCCGGCCGCGGCGCCGACTGGGCCAGCCCCACGAACAGGTGGTTGAACTCCTGCTCCACCAGGCCCGACGCGGGGTCCGGGTGGTTGTAGCGCACGGTCCCCGCCTCGGCGAGCAGCGAGGGGGACAGGCCCAGCTCCTCGTGCGTCCGCCGGGCGGCCGCCGCGAACGGGGACTCCCCGGGGTAGGGGTGACCGCAGCACGTGTTCGACCAGACACCGGGCGAGTGGTACTTCCCGAGGGCCCGCTGCTGGAGCAGCAGGCGGCCCTGCTCGTCGAAGAGGAACACCGAGAACGCACGGTGCAACAGGCCGGGCGCCTGATGGGCGGACAGCTTCTCCGCCGTGCCGATGGTGTTGCCGGCCTCGTCGACCAGTTCGAGCATGATCGCTTCTTGAGTACCGGTGCCGTTGGACGCGCTGTTCGCGGCGGTGGCTGGTGTGGTCGGCATACCCATCCTTCGCTTCGGACTCCGGCCTTCAGTCTGCCGTACAAAAGAGGCTTGTCCCCACTTCGGAGATCCACGCATGTCCGCCCCTCCCCGCGTGGTACGACGGGGAGGGGCGGACACGCGCCACCGGTACGTCAGACCCCGAACGGGGCCGGATAGCTGATCGTTCCCGCCGGGACCGGGACGGAATCGTCCAGCACCAGAGCCATCATCGCCTCGTCGGGGACCTCGAAGGGTGCCCGGATCCCGAACTGCGAAGCCGGCACGAACCCGAAGCGCGGGTAGTACTCCGGGTGCCCGAGGACGAGCACCAGGGACTCCCCGCGCTCCCTGGCCGCCGCGAGCAGCGCCCGTACGACCGAACTGCCCGCTCCCGAGCGCTGGAGCGCCGGGTCGGCCGCCACCGGCGCGAGCGCCAGCGCACGGGCGCCGTCGACCGCGCAGACGGTGAGCAGGGCGTGCGCGGCCACGGATCCGTCCGGGCCCTCGGCGACGTACGACAGCCCGGGGACCCAGGCGTCGTCCGCGCGCAGCGCGTCCACGAGGTCCGCCTCGAGGGGAGTGCCGAACGCCGCCAGGTTGACGTCCCGCACGGCGGCGGTGTCGGCCGCCGTCTCCGGCCGGGCGGGCCAGGCGGGACCGTCCCCGGCGGTGACGGGGCGCAGGACGTAGCCGGTGTAGCCGTACTCGTGCCCGTGGTGGTCCCGTACGTCGAGCTCCTCGCGGGTGGCGGCCACCGCGGCCTCCCTCGCGGGGGAGCCGGCCGTCGCGGGGGAGCCGGACCCGGCGCGGGCACGGACCCGCTCCGCGAGCGGGCCGTAGTACTCGGCCCAGTCGGAGTCGGGCAGCCGGTGCACGCCGGCCACCCGGTACCCGGCGGCCTGGGCCGCCGCGAGGTTGCGCGCCGTGGTGCGCAGCGCGTACTGGGGGTCCCAGAAGGCGCGCGCGCCGGCGGACGGCTCCTCGACGGTCCACTCGCACTCGGTCAGCACGAGGGTGCCGCCGGGGGCGAGCAGCCGCTTCCACCGCGCGAGCGCGGTGTCGAAGCCGATGACGTAGGCGGAGCCCTCGGCCCAGACGAGGTCGAAGGAGCCGTCCTCGAAGGGGAGCTCGCCCATGTCCGCCGAAACGGTGCGGACGCGCCCGGCGAGGCCGCGGGCCACGGCGGCCGCACGCAGCTCTTCGAGGAACCCGTCGTGGAGGTCTACGGCGGTCACCTCGGCGCCGTGCGGGCCCGCCTCGGCGGCGAGCAGCAGGGCGCTGCGGCCCGGACCGCAGCCCAGATCGAGGACGCGCGGCCGCTCGGGCAGCGGTCCGCACAGGGAGAGCAGGTGCCGGGTGGACGCGTCGGAGCCGGGGGCCTGCCGGGGCAGACCGCCGTGGAGGGTGAGGAACGCCTCGGTGAGGGCGGCCTCGGTGGAGACGGAGCCGCCGGAGCCGGGCTCGCGGGAGCCGGGCTCGCGGGAGCCGGGCTCGCGGGAGCCGGAAGGGGTGGTGGATCGGGTGTGGTCGGTGTCGGTCAACGTGAACCCTTGAACGGGGGCTCCGGCCGACGGGGCCGATCGGTCAGTACGTGATCAGGCCCGGCCGGATGCCCGGAAGGAAGTGGGGATGTGCCGGAGTTCGCCGCGCATGGCCGCGACCTTCACGACGGTCATCAACCCACCTCGTTCCCGATCGGTCACCGTGTGGTGTGCAGGACATACATACGGAGATCGTACGTGTCGCCGTCCACGGTAACACCGGGGCGGTTTGTGATCCCTCGGCATGATCGTCAATGATGATCCCGCCCGGGCCTCGGGCCCGGGAATATTCGGCTTATCGGGGCGTAAACGGGTGATGAACCCTTGCTTCCATTCATCCGATAGCCTCTGCCGACGTGTCGCCGCCCACGCGGCGCGCGTTCGGATTTCGTTACAAGGAGTGAGTTCGTCTGCCGACCGTCATCCTTACCGGCCCGCCGGTGCCCGGATCACCGCTCGCGGACGAGCTGCGCTCCCTCGGCTTCGACGTCCGTCCCGCCACCGGGCCAGAGGAAGCGGCCGCCGCACTGGCCCGCGTACCCGCCGACCAGCGGGTCTGCGTCGTCGACAGCGGGTTCGTCGGGCACGTCCACGCACTGCGCCTCGCGCTGACCGACCCCCGCTTCGACGCCTGCGCCGTCACCGGGGCCCTCGCCGTCCAGCCGGGCGCCCGCCCGGCCCTGGACCGGGCGGTGGCCGCCGCGGGCACGGCCGGGGGCGGCACCACCGGCGCCCCTGACGCCGCCACCGCCGGGACCGCCACCGCCTCCGGCGCCCCTGCCGTCGCGACCGGCCCGGGCCTCCGCGTCCCGTACGCGGACTGCCTCGCCGACGCGGTCGAGGCCGCCGGCACCGCCGTCCAGCGCCCCGAGCTGGGCACGCTCGTCGCCACCGTGCCCGCCACCCCGGCGGAGCGGGCCGAGGCCGCCGCCGCCGTCGCCTCCGTCGACGACGAGGCCGTCCGGCTGCGGACCGCCGTCAAGTCCCGCGACGGCTTCTTCACCACCTTCTGCGTCAGCCCGTACTCCCGCTACATCGCCCGCTGGTGCGCCCGCCGCGGCCTGACCCCGAACCAGGTCACCACCGCCTCGCTGATCACCGCCCTGATCGCGGCCGGCTGCGCGGCCACCGGCGACCGCTGGGGCTACGTCGCCGCCGGCGTGCTGCTCCTGGTCTCGTTCGTCCTGGACTGCACCGACGGGCAGCTCGCCCGCTACTCGCTCCAGTACTCGACGATGGGCGCCTGGCTCGACGCCACCTTCGACCGGGCGAAGGAGTACTCCTTCTACGCGGGCCTCGCGCTCGGCGCCGCCCGCAACGGGGACGACGTCTGGGCCCTGGCCCTCGGCGCCATGATCCTCATGACCTGCCGGCACGTCGTCGACTTCGCCTTCAACGAGGCCAACCACGACGCCACCGCGAACACGAGCCCCACGGCCGCGCTGTCCGACAAGCTCGACAGCGTCGGCTGGACCGTCTGGCTCCGCCGGATGATCATCCTTCCGATCGGCGAGCGCTGGGCGATGATCGCGGTCCTGACCGCGCTCACCACCCCCCGGACCGTCTTCTACGCGCTCCTCGTCGGCTGTGCCTTCGGCGCGCTCTACACCACCGCCGGCCGCGTCCTGCGCTCCCTGACCCGCAAGGCCAGGCGGACGGCCCGGGCCGCCCAGGCCCTCGCCGACCTCACCGACTCGGGCCCGCCGGCCGAGCTCGCGGCCCGGCTCGTCGGCCGCATGGCACCCGGCGCCGGGATCACCGCCGCCGTCATCGGCTCCGCCGCCCTGCTCTGGACCGCCTGGGCCTACGACTTCGGCAGCCGCCAGGTGATCATCGCCGCCGTCTTCTACGTGCTGCTCGCCGGAGCCGCCGTCGCGCGCCCCCTCACCGGGGCCCTCGACTGGCTCGTCCCGCCCGTCTTCCGGGCGGCCGAGTACACCACCGTGCTGATCCTCGCGGCGAAGGCGGACGTCCCCGGAGCCCTTCCGGCGGCATTCGGCCTGATCGCGGCGGTCGCCTACCATCACTACGACACGGTGTACCGGATTCGCGGTGGCACCGGCGCGCCCCCGCACTGGCTGGTGCGGACGGTCGGCGGTCACGACGGCCGGGTCCTGCTGACCGTGGTCCTGGCCGCCGTCCTCGCCCGCGACGCGTTCCCCGTCGCGCTCACGGCCACCGCCGTGTTCGTGGCCCTCGTGGTGCTCGTGGAGAGCATCCGCTTCTGGGTCTCCTCCGGAGCACCCGCCGTACACGACGAAGGAGAACCAGCATGATCGGCCTTGTCCTCGCTGCCGGTGCCGGACGCCGTCTGCGTCCCTACACCGACACCCTGCCCAAGGCCCTCGTGCCCGTCGGCCCCGAAGGCGACGAGGAGAGCATCACGGTCCTCGACCTGACCCTCGGAAACTTCGCCGCGGTCGGCCTCACCGAGGTCGCCGTCGTCGTCGGCTACCGCAAGGAGGCCGTCTACGCGCGCCGCGAGGCGCTGGAGGCCAAGTACGGCGTCACGATCACGCTGATCGACAACGACAAGGCCGAGGAGTGGAACAACGCCTACTCCCTGTGGTGCGCGCGTGAGGTCCTCAAGCAGGGCGTGATCCTCGCCAACGGCGACACCGTCCACCCGGTCTCCGTCGAGCAGACCCTGCTCGCCGCCCGCGGCGACGGCAAGAAGATCATCCTCGCCCTCGACACGGTCAAGAGCCTGGCCGACGAGGAGATGAAGGTCGTCACCGCCGACGGCGAAGGCGTGCGGAAGATCACCAAGCTGATGGACCCGGCCGACGCGACGGGCGAGTACATCGGCGTCACGCTCATCGAGCCCGAGGCCGCCGAGCGGCTGGCCGAGGCGCTGAAGACCACCTTCGAGCGCGACCCCGACCTCTACTACGAGGACGGCTACCAGCAGCTCGTCAACGACGGTTTCACGATCGACGTGGCCCCCATCGGCGACGTCAGGTGGGTCGAGATCGACAACCACGACGACCTCGCCAAGGGCCGGACGATCGCATGCCAGTACTGACCCGGCTGATCCCCTCACCGGTCGTCGTCGACATCAGCCGCGGCGCCATGGACGACCTGGCCGGCCTCCTGGCCGACCAGCGGATCTCCGCGTCGGGCAAGCTGGCGATCGCGATCAGCGGCGGATCCGGCGTGGCACTGCGCGCCAAGCTGGAGCCCGTGCTGCCGCACGCCGACTGGTACCCGGTCGTCGACGGCACCATCGACTCCGCCGTGAAGCTGGCCGACGAC
This sequence comes from Streptomyces sp. NPDC002044, assembly GCF_040296725.1. Taxonomy (NCBI): domain Bacteria; kingdom Bacillati; phylum Actinomycetota; class Actinomycetes; order Kitasatosporales; family Streptomycetaceae; genus Streptomyces; species Streptomyces sp. NPDC002044. The sequence goes on along the minus strand of NZ_JBEOXU010000079.1, from coordinate 19,382 downwards.
ATAAAGGGCAGCCGCTACGACGCCGTCGTGGGCCTGGGCGGCGGCAAGATCATCGACGTGGCCAAGTACGCCGCGGCGCGGGTCGGCCTGCCCATGGTGGCCGTCGCCACCAACCTCTCGCACGACGGCATCTGCTCGCCGGTGTCCATCCTGGACAACGACAACGGCCGCGGCTCCTACGGCGTGCCGACGCCGATCGCCATGGTGATCGACCTCGACGTGATCAAGGACGCCCCGGTGCGGTTCATCCGCGCGGGCATCGGCGACGTCATCTCCAACATCTCGGCGATCGCCGACTGGGAGCTCTCGCACCGGCTCAACGACGAGCCCGTCGACGGCCTCGCCGCCGCGATGGCCCGCACCGCCGGCGAATCCGTGCTGCGCCACCCCGGCGGCTGCGGTGACGACGAGTTCCTCACCGTGCTCTCCGAGGGCCTGGTCCTCTCCGGCATCGCCATGTCGATCAGCGGTGACACCCGCCCGTCGTCCGGCGCCTGCCACGAGATCAGCCACGCCTTCGACCTGCTGTACCCGGGACGCTCCGCGCTGCACGGCGAGCAGGTCGGCCTCGGAGCCGCCTTCGCCATGCACCTGCGCGGCGCCGAGCAGCAGTCGGGCCTCTTCGTGGAGGTGCTGCGCCGCCACGGGCTGCCGGTGTCGCCCGAGGAGATCGGCTTCAGCGTCGACGAGTTCGTCGCCGCCGTCGACTACGCCCCCCAGACCCGCCCGGGACGCTTCACGATCCTGGAGCACCTCAACCTGTCCGCCGCCGAGATCAGGGACGCTTACGCCGACTATGCCAAGACCATCCGTAGCTGAACTCCGGCCCGTCGTTCACCCGGCGGGCGTCAAGGACCGGGTCAGCGGCGAGCACTGGGGCGGGCGCCTCTACATGCGCGAGATCTCCCTGCGCATCACCCGCCTGCTGGTCACCACCCGGGTCACGCCGAACCAGCTGACCTACGTGATGACCCTCGCCGGTGTCCTCGCCCTCCCGGCCCTGCTCATCCCCGGTGTCTGGGGCGCGGTCCTCGGCGTGGTCGCGGTGCAGATGTACCTGCTGCTCGACTGCGTCGACGGCGAGGTCGCCCGCTGGAAGAAGCAGTACTCGCTCTCCGGGGTCTACCTCGACCGGGTCGGCGCCTACCTCTGCGACGCCGCGGTCCTCGTCGGCTTCGGGCTGCGCGCCTCGGACCTGTGGGGCAGCGGGCGGATCGACTGGCTGTGGGCCTTCCTGGGCACCCTCGCGGCGCTCGGCGCGATCCTGATCAAGGCCGAGACCGACCTGGTCGGCGTCGCCCGCCACCAGGCCGGGAAGCCCGTGGTCCAGGACGCGGCGGCCGAACCGCGCTCCTCCGGCATGGCGCTCGCCCGCCGGGCCGCGGCCGCGCTGAAGTTCCACCGCCTCGTCCTCGGCATCGAGGCGTCCCTGCTCATCCTGGTGCTGGCCGTCCTGGACCAGATGCGCGGCGACCTGTACTTCACCCGGCTGGGCGTCGCCGTCCTGGCCGGCATCGCGGTGCTGCAGACGGTGCTGCACCTCGTGTCCGTCCTGGCCTCCAGCAGGCTCAAGTGAGCACCCCGATGCGGCTGGGCGCCGTGATCATCACCATGGGCAACCGGCCCGACGACCTCAGGGCGCTCGTCGACTCGGTGGCCCGCCAGGACGGCGCCCCCGTCGAGGTCGTCGTGGTGGGCCAGGGCGTGGAGGTCACCGGGATGCCCGAGGGCGTCCGTACGGTGGCCCTGCCCGAGAACCTGGGCATTCCGGGCGGCCGCAACGTGGGCATCGAGGCATTCGGCCCCGGCGGCAGCGACGTGGACGCCCTGCTGTTCCTCGACGACGACGGGCTGCTGGAACGCACCGACACCGCCGAGCTGTGCCGCCGGGCCTTCACGGAGGACCCGGAGCTCGGCATCGTCAGCTTCCGGATCGCCGATCCGGAGACCGGTGTCACACAGCGCCGGCACGTGCCGCGGCTGCGCGCCTCGGACCCGATGCGTTCCTCGCGCGTGACCACCTTCCTCGGTGGCGCCAACGCGGTCCGCACCTCGGTGTTCGGGCAGGTCGGACCCCTTCCGGGGGAGTTCTTCTACGCGCACGAGGAGACGGACCTGGCCTGGCGGGCGCTCGACGCGGGGTGGCTGATCGACTACCGGGCGGACATGGTGCTGCTGCACCCCACCACGTCCCCCTCCCGGCACGCGGTCTACCACCGTATGGTGGCTCGTAACCGGGTGTGGCTCGCCCGCCGCAACCTGCCCGCCCCGCTGGTCCCCGTCTACCTGGGGGTCTGGCTCCTGCTGACCCTCGTCCGCAGGCCGTCGGCGCCCGCGCTGAAGGCTTGGTTCGGCGGATTCCGCGAGGGGTGGACCACTCCCTGCGGTCCCCGCCGTCCCATGCGATGGCGGACGGTCTGGCGGTTGACCCGGCTGGGCCGACCACCTGTCATCTGACCCGATCGCGTCTGGGACCATGGCGCGATCACGGGTCTCGTGCCACCAGCTGATGCCCATCCTTCCTGCCGCATCTTGAAGACGGAAAGTTTCAACTTGTGAGTGACACAACCCACGACGGCGCCCTCGCCACGAGCAAGCCGCCGTCCGAAGACGCGGGGCTGAGCCCCGCGGAGCTCGCCAGGAAGTACGGCCTGTCCGTGAGCGGCGCCCGCCCCGGCCTGGGCGAGTACGTCCGCCAGCTCTGGGGCCGGCGCCACTTCGTCCTGGCGTTCTCCCGGGCGAAGCTGGTCGCGCAGTACAGCCAGGCGAAGCTCGGCCAGGTCTGGCAGGTGGCGACCCCCCTGCTGAACGCGGCCGTCTACTGGCTGATCTTCGGCCTGATCCTCGGAGCGGGAAAGGAGATGCCCAAGGGCGTCTACGTCCCGTTCCTGATGATGGGCATCTTCATCTTCACCTTCACCCAGAGTTCGGTGATGGCGGGCGTCCGGGCGATCTCCGGAAACCTCGGGCTGGTGCGGGCACTGCACTTCCCGCGCGCCGCCCTCCCGGTGTCGTTCTCGCTCCAGCAGCTCCAGCAGCTGATGTACTCGATGATCGTCGTTTTCATCATCGCCATCAGCTTCGGCAACTACCCGCGGCTCTCCTGGCTGCTGGTGATCCCGACGCTGGCGCTCCAGTTCGTCTTCAACACCGGCCTCGCCATGATCTTCGCGAGGATGGGCTCCAAGACCCCCGACCTGGCGCAGCTGATGCCGTTCGTGATGCGCACCTGGATGTACGCCTCCGGCGTCATGTTCCCGATCGGGATCTACCTCAAGGACCATCCGCAGTGGATCAGCGACGTGCTGCTGTGGAACCCGGTGGCGATCTACATGGACCTCATCCGGTTCGCCCTGATCGACGACTACGGCAGCAGCTACCTGCCGCCGCACGTCTGGCTCTTCGCCGTGGGCTGGGCCGTGGTGATCGGCCTCGGGGGCTTCGTGTACTTCTGGAAGGCTGAGGAGCGTTACGGCCGTGGCTGAGCAAACCGAGGGGCGCGTCCCCACCGTGATCGCGGACGGCGTGCACATCGTCTACCGCGTCAACACCGGCGGAGTGGGCAAGGGCGCGGCCACCGCCGCGCTCAGCAAGATAGTCCGCCGGGGCAAGGGCGAGGAGCGCGGCGTCCGCCGGGTCCACGCCGTACGCGGGGTCACCTTCACCTCGTACCGCGGCGAGGCCATCGGCCTCATCGGCTCCAACGGATCGGGCAAGTCGACGCTGCTGCGCGCCATCGCGGGGCTGCTGCCCTGCGAGGAGGGCCGGGTCTACACCGACGGCCAGCCGTCGCTGCTCGGTGTCAACGCGGCACTGATGAACGACCTGACCGGCGAGCGCAACATCGTCCTCGGCGGTCTCGCCATGGGCATGAGCCGCGAGCAGATCCGGGAGCGCTACCAGGGAATCGTCGACTTCTCGGGCATCAACGAGAAGGGCGACTTCATCTCCCTGCCGATGCGCACCTACTCCTCCGGAATGGCGGCGCGCCTGCGCTTCTCCATCGCGGCGGCCAAGGACCACGACGTCCTGATGATCGACGAGGCCCTCGCCACCGGTGACCGCAGCTTCCAGGTGCGCTCCGAGAACCGCATCCGCGAACTGCGGGAGAAGGCCGGCACCGTCTTCCTGGTGAGCCACAACAACAAGTCCATCCGCGACACATGTGACCGTGTGCTGTGGCTGGAGAGGGGCGAGCTCCTCATGGACGGCCCCACGGAGGAAGTCGTCTCGGCCTACGAGAAGGCGACCAACGGCTGATTCCCGCCCCGGGCGGAACGACGAGGCCCCCGCCGCTCAGCGCGGCGGGGGCCTCGTCGCGTCCGGTCTCGTGTCCGGGCGCCGCGGCAAGCGGTATCCGGCGGATTTCCACGCCATTCGACGCTGTTCGACGGCATTCGACGACATTCGTTGGCGGACGCGGCGACTTTCGGTGCCGCAGCGAATACCCGAGAGCCCTTCGCGGCGTTGTACAGCGTAAGCTGAAGCGGTCCTGAATCGCGGCAAGAGGGGACGATTCACCGCAGGTGAACGGCCTTGAGGTACCCCGGGGAATCCCCGGCGGCGTGTCCGAAATAGGATGCATTGGGTCGGCAGTGTAGAACGGGAGATGTGACGGCAATGGCTACGGGAATTCTCCGGCCCCCAGGCACGACGGCCGTCCCCGCCCCGGGCGGCGGGCGGTGACCCCGGGGTACGACGAAAGGCCCGGGTCCGACGCGGACCACGCGCGCGCCACCCTCGGCAAGGCCCGGACGGAGAACTTCCCCGTCGCCCCCGCCTTCCTGCCGCGCGCCTGGCGCGCCGGCCTGACGGCGGTCTACGGATACGCCCGCCTCGTCGACGACATCGGCGACGGAGACCTCGCCCCCGGCGGCCGCGACGCCGTGCTCCTCGGCCTCGAACCGGCCGCCGTCGACGACCGGCTCGCCATGCTCGACGCCTTCGAGGCCGACCTGCACCGGGTGTTCGGCGCCGCCGACGGCGCTCCGCGCCACCCGCTGCTGCTCGCCCTGCGGCCCGTCGTGCGCGAGCACGGACTCACCCCCGAGCCGTTCCTCGGACTCATCGAGGCCAACCGCCAGGACCAGCGCGTCTCCCGCTACGAGACGTACGGCGACCTCCTCGCCTACTGCGAGCTCTCCGCTAACCCGGTGGGCCGCCTCGTGCTCTCCCTCACCGGCACCAGCACCCCCGAGCGGGTCCGCCGCTCCGACGCCGTCTGCACCGCCCTGCAGATCGCCGAACACCTCCAGGACGTCGCCGAGGACCTCGGCCGGGACCGGATCTACCTGCCCGGCGAGGACATGCGGCGCTTCCATGTGACGGAGGCCGACCTCAAGGCCCCGAGCGCCGGCGCGTCCGTACGCGCACTGGTCGCCTTCGAATGCGAGCGCGCCGCCTCGCTGCTGAACGAAGGCACGCCGCTCGTGGGCAGCGTTCACGGCAGGCTCCGGCTGCTGCTCGCGGGGTTCGTGGGAGGGGGCCGCGCGGCCCTGAGGGCCGTCACCGCCGCCGGCTTCGACGTACTTCCCGGCCCGCCCAAGCCCACCAAGAGCGGCCTGATCCGCGAGGTTGCCGCCGTCCTGCGCACAGCGCCGAGAAAGGGGTGAGCCCCAACGTGGAGGGCCCCACACAAGCGTCATCACCGGCTGCGCCGTCCGCACCGGTCCTGGCGGCCTACAGCTACTGCGAGGCCGTCACCGGATCGCAGGCGCGGAACTTCGCGTACGGCATCCGGCTGCTGCCCACCGACAAGCGGCAGGCGATGTCCGCGCTGTACGCCTTCTCCCGCCGAGTCGACGACATCGGCGACGGCACGCTCGCGCCCGGCGCGAAGCTGGCCCGGCTGGAGGAGACCCGCGCCCTGCTCGGCCGGATCCGGGCCGAGGAGATCGACGAGGACGACACCGACCCGGTCGCGGTCGCCCTCGCGCACGCCGCGCGCCGGTTCCCGATCCCGCTCGGGGGACTCGACGAACTCATCGACGGCGTCCTGATGGACGTTCGCGGCGAGACCTACGAGACCTGGGACGACCTCAAGGACTACTGCCGGTGCGTCGCCGGCGCCATCGGGCGGCTCTCGCTCGGCGTGTTCGGCACCGTCGGCGCGGGCGGACTCGCGGCGGCCGACGCGGCCCGCGCCGGGGAGTACGCCGACACCCTCGGCCTCGCCCTGCAACTCACCAACATCCTCAGGGACGTTCGCGAGGACGCGGCCAACGGCCGCACCTACCTGCCCGCCGAGGACCTCGCCAAGTTCGGCTGCTCGGACGGGTTCGCCGGCGAGCGGATGCCCGCCGGATCCGACTTCGCCGGTCTCGTGCACCACGAAGTCCGGCGCGCCCGGGCCCTGTTCGTCGAGGGCTACCGGCTGCTGCCCCTGCTCGACCGGCGCAGCGGAGCCTGCGTGGCCGCCATGGCCGGGATCTACCGGCGCCTCCTCGACCGCATCGAGCGGGAGCCGGAGGCCGTACTGCGCGGCCGCGTCTCGTTGCCGACGCACGAGAAGGCGTACGTCGCCGTGCGCGGGCTCTCCGGCCTCGACGCGCGGAGCATCTCCCGCCAGAGCACCCGGAGGCGGATCTGATGGACCCGACCCGACCCGCGCGGCCGGCGCACCCCGGCCTCGCGTCCACCCGCCCGGGAGACCGACGTCCCGGGCCCCGTCCCACCGGCCCCGGCAGGACGGCGGCGCCCCCGGCCGCGCACGCGGCAGCACACGCGACCGGACAGGCGACCGGACCCGCGACCGCGCACGAAGCAGCGCACGCGACCGCGCACGCAACCGTCCCCCGGCCCGCCGCGTCTCTCCGTGCGGGCCGAGCCCGGCCGGCCGCGGCACGCGCCGCGCGGGCGCGACGGGCGACCGCCCCGGAGGGGAACCGCAGCACCCGGGAGGGCGCATGAGCGACAGCGAACGCACCGCCGTCGTCGTCGGCGGCGGACTCGCCGGGGTCACCACCGCACTCGAACTCGCCGACGCCGGACTGCGGGTCACGCTCCTGGAGGGCCGCCCGCGGCTCGGCGGACTGGCCTTCTCGTTCAAGCGCGGCGAACTCACCGTCGACAACGGCCAGCACGTGTACCTGCGCTGCTGCACCGCCTACCGGTGGTTCCTCGACCGCGTGGACGGCGCCGCCCTCGCCCCGGTCCAGGACCGGCTCGACGTCCCCGTCCTCGACGTCGCCCACCCCGGCGGCCCGCGCCTGGGCCGGCTGCGCCGCAGCCGCCTGCCCGTGCCCCTGCACCTGGCCGGCTCACTGGCCCGCTACCCGCACCTGTCCCTCGCCGAGCGGGCGTCCGTCGGGCGCGCCGCCCTCGCGCTGCGCCGGCTCGACCCCGCCGACCCGGCTCTGGACGGCCTGGACTTCGCGACCTGGCTCGGCCGCCACGGCCAGTCCGCCCGGACGATCGAGGCCCTGTGGGACCTCGTCGGCATCGCCACCCTCAACGCGACGGCCGAACAGTCCTCGCTGGGCCTGGCCGCCATGGTCTTCAAGACCGGCCTGCTCTCGGAGAACGGCGCCGCCGACATCGGCTGGGCCCGCGTACCGCTCGGCGACCTGCACGACACCCTCGCCCGCAAGGCGCTCGACGCGGCCGGCGTGCGGACCGAACTGCGCACCCGGGTCACCGCCGTGTCCCGTACGCCCGAAGGGCATTGGCGGGTCGACACCGAGGGAGAGTCCCTCCACGCGGGCACCGTGGTCCTCGCCGTCCCGCAGCGCGAGGCGCACGGACTGCTCCCGGCCGGGGCGCTCGCCGACCCGGACCGGCTCCTGGACATCGGCACCGCGCCGATCCTCAACGTCCACGTCGTCTACGACCGCAAGGTGCTCAAGCAGCCGTTCTTCGCCGCGCTCGGCTCCCCGGTGCAGTGGGTCTTCGACCGCACCGAACCCTCCGGACTCCCCGACGGCGGCCAGTACCTGGCGCTGTCCCAGTCCGTCGCGCAGGACGACATCGAGGAACCCGTCTCGCTCCTGCGCGGCAAGTACCTGCCCGAACTGGAGAAGCTGCTGCCGGCCGCGCGCGGCGCCAAGGTACGGGACTTCTTCGTCACCCGGGAGCGGACGGCCACCTTCGCCCCCACCCCCGGCGTCGGCCGGCTGCGCCCCGGCGCGCGGACCGACACGCCGGGAATCTACCTGGCCGGTGCGTGGACTGCCACCGGCTGGCCCGCGACCATGGAGAGCGCCGTACGGAGCGGACTGAACGCGGCGCACGCCGCGCTCGCCGCACTCGGCCGCCCCCGCGAACACCCTCTGCAGGAGGCGGCATGACGACGACCACCAGCACGACCGGCACCGCACATACAGGAACCAGAGGAGAACCAGTGAACCCGGGGAATCCGGCCGTCGAGAACACGGACGCCCGTGTGGACACCGCCAGCGGGGAGAAGGCGGACACCCTCGCCCTCCTGGAGCGCGGCCGCACGCTGTCGACGCCCGTGCTCCGCGCCGCCGTCGGCCGGCTCGCGGCGCCCATGGACACCGTCGCCGCCTACCACTTCGGCTGGATCGACGCCCAGGGCAACCCCGCGGACGGCGACGGCGGCAAGGCCGTGCGCCCCGCCCTCGCGCTGCTCTCCGCGGAGGCCGCGGGCGCCGCGGCCGAGGTCGGCGTCCCGGGCGCCGTCGCGGTCGAACTCGTCCACAACTTCTCGCTGCTGCACGACGACCTGATGGACGGCGACGAGCAGCGCCGCCACCGCGACACGGTGTGGAAGGTGCACGGACCGGCGCTGGCGATCCTGGTCGGCGACGCGCTCTTCGCCCTCGCCAACGAGGTCCTGCTGGAGCTGGGCACGGTGGAGGCGGGCCGCGCCGCCCGTCGGCTGACCACCGCCAGCCGCAAGCTCATCGACGGCCAGGCCCAGGACATCTCCTACGAGCACCGCGAGCGCGTCAGCGTCGAGGAGTGCCTGGAGATGGAGGGCAACAAGACCGGCGCCCTCCTCGCCTGCGCCGTCTCCATCGGCGCGGTGCTCGGCGGCGCGGACGACCGCACCGCCGACAAGCTGGAGGAGTACGGCTACCACCTGGGCCTCGCCTTCCAGGCCGTCGACGACCTGCTCGGCATCTGGGGCGACCCGGAGGCCACCGGCAAGCAGACCTGGAGCGACCTGCGCCAGCGCAAGAAGTCCCTGCCGGTCGTCGCGGCCCTCGCGGCGGGCGGGCCCGCCTGCGAGGAGCTCGCCGAGCTGCTCGCCGCCGATGCCAAGAGCAACGACTTCGAGAACTTCTCGGAGGAGGAGTTCGCGGCCCGGGCCGCGCTGATCGAGGCGGCCGGCGGCCGCCAGTGGACCGCCGACGAAGCCCGCCGCCAGCACGCCGTCGCGATCCGCGCCCTGGACGACGTGGACATGCCGCAGGCGGTACGCGAGCAGCTGGTGGCCCTCGCCGACTTCGTCGTCGTGCGCAAGAGGTGATCGCCGCCGACCAGCTGATATGACGCCACGGTCGCCGGCCGGCGCCGCCCCCTGCGGGGTGTGCACCGGCCGACGGCAGACCCCAGCACAGCACAGGCCACTGTTCTAAGGGGAAGCCATGACAGCGACGACCGACGGCGGCGCGGAGAGCGCCGGCGCTGGCAGTGGAATCGAAGCCGGCCCCAGGCCGGGACCGGACCCGGCCGTGCCGTCGGTGGGTCCGGCCCGGCCGGAGACCGCGATCGCGGACCCGCCCGCACCACCGGAGCCCGGGCCGCGCTCGCCGCACGAGGCGGCGGCGCGCGCGACGCGGCACCTCCTGGAACGCCAGGACCCCGAGGGCTGGTGGAAGGGCGACCTGGAGACCAACGTCACCATGGACGCCGAAGACCTGCTGCTGCGGCAGTTCCTCGGCATCCCGGACGAGGCCGTCACCGCCGCCACCGCCCTCTTCATCCGAGGCGAGCAGCGCTCCGACGGCACCTGGGCCACCTTCCACGGCGGCCCCTGCGACCTCTCCGCCACCATCGAGGCGTACGTGGCCCTGCGCCTCGCCGGAGACGCCCCGGACTCCCCGCACATGGCGCGCGCCTCGGCATGGATCCGGGCCCACGGCGGGATCGCCGCCGCCCGGGTCTTCACCCGGATCTGGCTCGCGCTCTTCGGCTGGTGGAACTGGGAGCACCTGCCCGAACTCCCGCCGGAGCTGGTGTTCCTGCCGTCCTGGGCCCCGCTGAACATCTACGACTTCGGCTGCTGGGCCCGCCAGACCATCGTCCCGCTCACCGTGGTCTCCGCGCTGCGCCCGGTCCGCCCCGGCCCGTTCGCCCTGGACGAGCTGCACGCCGACGCCCGGGTGCCGAACCCGCTCAAGCGGCTCGCCCCGCTGACCAGTTGGGACGGCGTCTTCCAGCGGATGGACAAGGCGCTGCACGTCTACCGGCGTTTCGCCCCGCGCCGGCTGCGCAAGGCGGCGATGGACACAGCCGGCCGCTGGATCGTCGAACGCCAGGAGAACGACGGCTGCTGGGGCGGCATCCAGCCGCCCGCCGTGTACTCCGTCATCGCCCTGCACCTGCTCGGTTACGACCTGAAGCACCCGGTGATGCGCGCCGGGCTGGAGTCCCTGGACCGGTTCGCGGTCTGGCGCGAGGACGGCGCCCGGATGATCGAGGCTTGCCAGTCGCCGGTCTGGGACACCTGCCTCGCGGCCATCGCACTGGCCGACGCGGGCCTGCCCGCCGACCATCCGGCGCTGGTCAGGGCGGCCGACTGGATGCTGGGCGAGGAGATCGTGCGCAGCGGGGACTGGGCGGTGCGCCGGCCCGGACTCGCGCCCGGCGGGTGGGCGTTCGAGTTCCACAACGACACCTATCCCGACATCGACGACACCGCCGAGGTCGTCCTCGCCCTGCGCCGCGTCAGGCACCCCGACCCCGCCCGGGTGGAGGGTGCCATCGGCCGCGGGGTGTCCTGGACCCTCGGCATGCAGTCGAAGAACGGAGCCTGGGGCGCCTTCGACGCCGACAACACCAGCCCCTTGCCGAACAAGCTGCCCTTCTGCGACTTCGGCGAGGTCATCGACCCGCCCTCGGCCGACGTCACCGCCCACGTGGTGGAGATGCTCGCCTTCGAGGGCCGCGCGACGGACCCGCGGGCCCGGCGCGGCATCGCCTGGCTCCTCGCCGAACAGGAGCCGGAGGGAGGCTGGTTCGGCCGCTGGGGCACCAATTACGTCTACGGCACCGGCTCGGTGGTGCCCGCCCTGACCGCCGCCGGCCTCGCCCCGGGACACCCCGCGATCCGGCGGGCGGTGCGCTGGCTGGAATCCGTACAGAACGAGGACGGCGGGTGGGGCGAGGACCAGCGCTCCTACAAGGACCCCTCGTGGGCCGGTAAGGGAGCCTCCACCGCCTCGCAGACCGCGTGGGCGCTGATGGCCCTGCTGTCGGCCGGGGAGCGCGACGGCGAATCGGTCGGGCGTGGCATCGCCTACCTCGTGCGGACGCAGGAGGAGGACGGCTCCTGGGACGAGCCGTACTTCACCGGGACCGGGTTCCCCTGGGACTTCTCCATCAACTACCACCTGTACCGGCAGGTGTTCCCGCTCACCGCGCTCGGCCGCTACCTGCACGGCGAGCCCTCCGTCCGCGCCGGGGGGGCCTGATGGCCGCCGGGCCGAAGCCCCCCTCCGGCGGTCCGCCCCCGCTGCTCGTATCCTGCGCGCTGCGCATCGAGCGGGCCGCCCTGCGCGGTACGGGCCGGGGCGCCCCCGAGCGGTACGCCGTGCTGCGCACCGGCATGGGCCCGCGCGCGGCCGAGCGGGCCGTCGCCCGGGCCCTGGAACGCCCGGACATGGACCGGGCGGCCGTCCTCGCGACCGGGTTCTGTGCCGGACTGCTGCCCGGCATGCACCCCGGGGACCTGGTGGTCGCCGAGGAGACCCGGGACCCGAACGGGGCCGTCGCCTGTACCGGCACGGCCTTCCTCGCCGAGGCGCTGGCCCGGGCCGTACCGGGCCGGACCGTGCACCTCGGCGCACTGACCGGATCCGACCACGTCGTCCGTGGCCCGGAACGCGCGCGACTGCGCGCCACCGGCGCCGTCGCGGTCGACATGGAGTCCGCGGCCACGCTGTGGACCGCGACCCGGGCCGGGGGAGCGGCCGCGGGGCGTCCCGTTGCCGCCGTCCGGGTGATCGTGGACGCTCCGGAGCACGAGCTCGTCCGTATCGGCACCGTACGCGGTGGAATATCGGCCTTCCGTGTACTGCGTGCCGTACTGCCCGCTTTTTACGAATGGCACCGTTCTTCGCTGCTCCCCAGGAGGTGAGCCAGATGGCCATGCCGCTGCGCCAGTCCATCAGGGTCGGGACCTATCTTCTCGAACAGAAGCTCCGCAAGCGGGAGAAGTTCCCGCTGATCGTCGAGCTGGAACCGCTCTACGCCTGCAACCTGGCCTGTGAGGGCTGCGGGAAGATCCAGCACCCGGCGGGGGTGCTCAAGCAGCGCATGCCGGTCGCCCAGGCGGTCGGCGCCGTGCTGGAGTCGGGTGCGCCGATGGTGTCCATCGCGGGCGGCGAGCCCCTGATGCATCCGCAGATGCACGAGATCGTCCGGCAGCTGGTGGCGAAGCGGAAGTACGTATTCCTTTGCACCAACGCGCTGCTGCTGCGCAAGAAGATCGAGAAATTCACACCGTCCCCCTACTTCGCCTTCGCCGTGCACATCGACGGGCTGCGCGAGCGCCACGACGAGTCGGTCGCCAAGGAAGGCGTCTTCGACGAGGCGGTCGCGGCCATCAAGGAGGCGAAGCGGCGCGGTTTCCGGGTCACCACGAACTCGACCTTCTTCAACACCGACACCCCGCAGACGATCATCGAGGTGCTCAACTACCTCAACGACGACCTCCAGGTGGACGAGATGATGATCTCGCCCGCCTACGCCTACGAGAAGGCCCCCGACCAGGAGCACTTCCTGGGCGTCGAACAGACCCGTGAGCTCTTCAAGAAGGCATTCTCCGGGGGGAACCGGCGCCGCTGGCGCCTCAACCACTCGCCGCTCTTCCTGGATTTCCTGGAAGGCAAGGCGGACTTCCCCTGCACCGCCTGGGCCATTCCGAATTACTCGCTCTTCGGCTGGCAGCGCCCCTGTTACCTGATGAGCGACGGATACGTGCCCACGTACCGCGAGCTCATCAACGACACCGACTGGAGCAAGTACGGCCGCGGAAAGGACCCGCGCTGCGCGAACTGCATGGCGCACTGCGGCTACGAGCCCACCGCCGTCCTCGCCACCATGGGCTCCCTGAAGGAGTCCCTGCGGGCGGCCCGGGAGACGATCGCCGGGAACCGGGGCAAGCCGGCATGAGCGCCGGTCCGCGGGAGGGGGGCGGCCGGGGCGCGGGCTTCGACCTCGGCGCCCTGCTGGCCGAGCGCGGCGCGGAGCGGTACGAGCTGCACGCCCGGTACCTCAACCACCAGCTGCCCCGGATGCTGCACACCATCGGCTTCGACAAGGTCTACGAGCGGGCCGAGGGCGCCCACTTCTGGGACGCCGAGGGCAACGACTACCTGGACATGCTGGCGGGCTTCGGGGTGATGGGCCTGGGGCGCCACCATCCCGTGGTCCGCCGGGCGCTGCACGACGTGCTGGACGCCCGGCTTGCCGACCTGACCCGCTTCGACTGCCAGCCGCTGCCCGGGCTGCTGGCCGAGAAGCTGCTCTCGTACAGCCCCCACCTGGACCGGGTCTTCTTCGGCAACAGCGGCACCGAGGCGGTGGAGACCGCCCTGAAGTTCGCCCGGTACGCCACCGGGCGGCCCAGGGTCCTCTACTGCGACCACGCCTTCCACGGGCTGACCACGGGCGCGCTCTCGGTGAACGGGGAGAGCGGCTTCCGGGACGGCTTCGCGCCGCTGCTGCCCGACACGCAGATCGCCCTCGGTGACCTGGCGGCCCTGGAACGGGAACTGCGGCGCGGGGACGTGGCCGCCCTCGTGGTGGAGCCGATCCAGGGCAAGGGGGTCCTCGCCGCCCCGCCCGGTTTCCTGCTCGCCGCTCAGGAGCTGCTGCACCGGCACAAGGCGCTGCTGATCGCCGACGAGGTGCAGACGGGTCTCGGACGGACCGGGGACTTCTACGCGTACCAGCACGAGCCGGGCGTGGAACCGGACCTCGTGTGCGTGGCCAAGGCGCTGTCCGGCGGCTACGTGCCGGTCGGCGCGACCCTGGGAAAAGACTGGATCTTCAAAAAGGTCTACTCGTCCATGGACCGGGTGCTCGTCCACTCCGCGAGCTTCGGTTCCAACGCGCAGGCGATGGCGGCCGGGCTCGCGGTGCTGTCCGTCATGGAGGACGAGGAGACCGTCGCCAACGCGCGGGCCATGGGCGACCTGTTGCGCGGGCGGCTCGCGGCCCTCGTGGACGAGTACGAGCTGCTGCACGAGGTGCGGGGGCGCGGCCTGATGATCGGCATCGAGTTCGGCCGGCCGTCGTCGCTGGGGCTGCGCAGCCGGTGGACGATGCTCCAGGCGGCCCGCAAGGGTCTCTTCGCGCAGATGGTCGTGGTGCCGCTGCTGCAGAAGCACCGCATCCTCACGCAGGTGTCCGGCGACCACCTGGAAGTGATCAAGCTCATCCCGCCGCTCGTCGTGGACGAGGCCGACGTCGACCGGTTCGTCGGCGCCTTCCGCGAGGTGATGGACGATGCGCACGGCGGGTCCGGGCTGATGTGGGACTTCGGCCGGACGCTGGTGAAGCAGGCCGTCGGCAACCGCTGATTGCCGACGGCCCGCCCCGGCGCGGTCAGTCCAGCAGTGCGGCCCGGAGCCGGGCGAGGGTCTCGGGCGCGAGCCCGAGGCCCTCGGCCAGGTAGGGATCCACCCCGCCCCAGGTCTCGTCGATGGTGTCGAACGCCGCCGTCAGGTACGCCGCGCGGGCGTCGAACAGCGGGGACAGCAGCTCCATCACCTCGGCGGAGCGGGCCTCGGGCGCGTCGCTGCCGCGGCGCACCCGGTAGCGGCGGTGCGGGGCGTTGGACTCCAGGTAGTCCGCCACGATCGCCTCGCGCTCGACGCCCAGCGCGAGGAGGGTGACGGCGATCGACAGGCCGGCCCGGTCCTTGCCGGCCGCGCAGTGCATCAGCGCGGGGACGCTGTCCCCGGCGAGCGCGTGCAGGACCCGGCTGTGCTCGGCGGTGCGGTTCGCGATGATCGAGCGGTACGAGTCCACCATCCGGGCCTCGCCCTTCCCGTCGCCCAGGAGCCCGCGGAGCTGCTCCAGATCGCCGTCCCGGACCATCTTCCAGAACTCCCGGCCGTCCGCCGGATCCGAGAGCGGGAGGTTGACGTTCCGGACTCCGGGGAGTTCCACGTCCGGCCCTTCCAGGGCGTGGTCGGCGTCGTTGCGGAAGTCGAAGACGGTGTGGAGACCCAGTGAGATCAGGAACTCTGCGTCGGTTTCGGTGGCATGTGCGAGATGTCCGCTTCGGAAGAGTCGTCCCGGCCTGACCCTCCGTCCGTCCGAAGTCGGCAAGCCGCCCACGTCGCGGAAGTTCCGCACTCCGGTCAGCTCCGGCTCCGGCTGCCGCGCCCCGGCCGGGGCCGGGGGTATCTGCTGGGTCACGTGAACTCCTCCGCGTCGTCGTGGGGTGTCCGAATTACACTACTTGACACCAACTTGCCATATCCGGAGGCGAGATCGGGCGCCTCCCCGTGAGCCAGATCATACGGTGACGGTGCGTGCCTGATCGCGGAGGCCCAATGGCCCAGCCAGACCGGTTGTTGGCAGCCGGGAATGGACGCAGGGTGACGGGACTTCCGTCGATCCCTCATCTCTGTGATTCCGTCAGGTAATTCGCGGCTTGTTCCTTGCGGCCGGACTCGATTACCTTCGCGATCGATCCGGGCGGACCGCCGAATCCTGCCGCCACCCGGAAAACCGCACCCGACTATTCACGCGCGGCAGGAGCGGGGGAACCAGGTAAGCCGCCGTCCCGAGTCTTCATATCGGGACGGCTCGGGGTGAAGCCGTACATGTGCCCCTACGTGTGCGGCCGGACATCTCCAGTCCGAACCCGACAGCTCACCTCGCAGGCGACGGAGAGGAAACCGCCATGCCCGCAAAGGGTAAGCACCGCCGTCCCAAGTCCCTTTCCATCTCCCGCGGTTTCGCCGTCGCGGGCACCGGCGGTGCGGCCCTCGCGCTGCCGCTGCTGGGCGCCGCCGGCGCCCAGGCGGCCGGAGCCCCGGCCGCCGCTCCGGTGACGGCGCCCGCCGTCGCCCCGCAGCTGCCGGTCGCGCTGCAGGCGGCTCCCGCCGCCCCGGCCACCCCCGCGGCGGCCCCGGCCGCCGCTCCGGCCGTGTACACGGTCGTGTCCGGCGACTACCTCTCCAAGATCGCCGCGGAGCGGGACCTGACCGGCGGCTGGGAGCAGCTGTACGCCGACAACCGCGAGGCCGTCGGTACCGACCCCTCGCTGATCCACCCGGGCCTGAAGCTGACGCTCGGCGCGAAGGGCGCGTCGGCCCCGACCGCCTCCGCCCCGGCTCCGGCTCCGGCGGAGAAGCCGGTTCAGAAGAAGCAGAAGCCGGCCGAGGCCCCGGTCTCCGGCAAGGCCGCCGCCGGGGAGCAGGACGCCCCCGCCGCGAAGGCGCAGCCCAAGGCGAAGCAGAAGGCGCGCGGCGCCGAGACCTCCACCGGCGCGACGGCCCCCTCCGGCGCCGGCTTCGTGGCCCCCGTCGGCGGCGGGGTCTCCACCCAGTACAAGGCGAGCGGCGCCATGTGGTCCTCCGGCTACCACACCGGAGTCGACTTCATCGCGAGCTCCGGCACCACCGTCAAGGCCGTCGGCGCGGGCACCGTCGTCTCCGCCGGCTGGGGCGGCTCGTACGGCAACGAGGTCGTCATCCGGCACGCGGACGGCAAGTACTCCCAGTACGGCCACCTCTCCTCGCTGTCCGTCTCGGCCGGCCAGAGCGTGAGCGCCGGCCAGCGCATCGGCCTCTCCGGCTCCACCGGCAACTCCTCCGGCCCGCACCTCCACTTCGAGATCCGCACGGGCCCGTCCTACGGCTCGGACATCAACCCGCTGGCCTACCTCCGCTCGAAGGGCGCCACCGTCTGACGGCATCCGCCGCGGGAGTGACACGCGCGTCAGGCCGGGGCCCGAGAGGGGTCCCGGCCTGACGCGTACTTATTCCTCGTCCTCCGGGTGGTATAGATCACGGTCCGTCAACCCCTGCTTACGTTGGCGTAGGTTGCCCGCCGCGGTGAAGGATGCTGTTTCGTGGCAGCGACGACGACGACACTCAAGACCATCGGCTCGTACGCGGCGATCGGGGACAGCTTCACCGAGGGTGTGGGGGACCCGGGACCGGGGGGATCATTTCTCGGCTGGGCGGACCGGCTCGCCGTGCTCCTGGCCGATCGACGCGACGAGCACGACTTCCGATACGCGAACCTGGCCGTGCGCGGCCGGCTCCTCGACCAGATCGTGGCCGAGCAGGTCCCGCGGGCCAAGGCGCTCGCACCGGACCTCGTGACCTTCTGCGCGGGCGGAAACGACATCATCCGGCCCGGCAGCGACCCCGACCACGTGGCGGAGCGGTTCGAGGCCGCCGTGGCCGACCTCGCCGGATCCGTCGGCCAGGTCATGATCACCACCGGCTTCGACACCCGGGGCGTGCCGGTCCTGCGGCACCTGCGCGGCAAGGTGGCGACGTACAGCGCCCACGTGCGCTCCATCGCCGACCGGTACGACTGCCCGGTGCTGGACCTCTGGTCCCTCCGGTCCGTACAGGACCGGCGGGCCTGGGACGGCGACCGGCTGCACCTGTCGCCCGAGGGGCACACGCGCGTGGCCCTGCGCGCCGCGCAGGTGCTGGGGATCCGGGTGCCGGCCGACGCCGACCCCGACCAGCCGTGGCCGCCGCAGCGGCCGCGCGGCTCGGTGGACACCACCCGGGACAACATCCAGTGGGCGCGCGAACACCTCGCCCCCTGGATCGGCCGACGGCTGCGCGGGGAGTCCTCCGGGGACCACGTCGCGGCCAAGCGGCCGGACCTGCTGCCGCTGTAGACGGGCCGGGCCGGGTCCGGCAGGGCTGTGGAGGGGGCCGCGGGGAGGCCGCAGGGGCGCAGGGGAGAGGGACGGGACGGCCGGGGCGCGTGCGACACGGGGGACCACCCGGCCGGGAGAGGAATCCTTCGGGGCCCGTGTGCGTTGGGATGGGGGTAGACGTCCACGAACCGCGTGACCCATCCGCCCAGGAGGCGCTTTGACCGGCTCCCGTCCCCTGCGTCCACGGCTGCGCGCCCTGCGGCCCGAAGCCTTCGGCGCGGACCCGTCCGGCGCCCGGCTGGAGCGCATCCGCCGCTCGCCGAACTTCGCCGACGGCGTCTTCCAGAACCCGGTCGGGGCCCGGACCAGGCCCTCCGGGTCGATGCGGGAGTTCGCCAAGATCTACTTCCACAAGGAACAGCGGTTGCGCCGCAACCCCGGCGCACCGATCCCCGTCTACCCGACCACCCTCGCGGAACTGGCCAGGCCGCCCGCGAGCGGGCTGCGCGTGACCTGGATGGGCCATTCCAGCGTGCTCGCCGAGATCGACGGGCGACGCGTGCTGTTCGACCCGGTCTGGGGCGACCGCTGCTCCCCCTTCCCGTTCGCCGGGCCCAAGCGGCTGCACCCGGTGCCGGTCCCGCTGGCCTCACTGGGCGACGTAGACGTCGTGGTGATCTCCCACGACCACTACGACCACCTCGACCTCCCGACGATCAAGAGCCTCGCCGGTACGGACACGGTCTTCGCGGTCCCGCTGGGCGTCGGCGCGCACCTGGAGCGCTGGGGCGTCCCGGCCGACCGGCTGCGCGAGCTCGACTGGAACGAGAGCACCGAGATCGCCGGGCTCACGCTCACCGCGACCCCGGCCCGGCACTTCTGCGGACGCGGCCTGCGCAACCAGCAGCACACCCTGTGGGCGTCCTGGGTGGTCGCGGGCGCCGACCACCGGATCTACCACAGCGGTGACACCGGGTACTTCCCCGGCTTCCGCGAGATCGGCGCCGCGCACGGCCCCTTCGACGCCACGATGATCCAGATCGGGGCGTACTCGGAGTACTGGCCCGACATCCACATGACCCCCGAGGAGGGCATGCGCGCCCACCTCGACCTCCAGGGCGGCATCCCGCACGGCACGATGCTGCCCATCCACTGGGGCACCTTCAACCTGGCCCCCCACCCGTGGGACGAGCCGGGCGAGGGCACCGTCGCCGCCGCCGGGGAGAGCGGGGCGGCCATCGCCCTGCCGATTCCGGGCCAGCCCTTCGAACCGGGAACGGCCTCGGTCCCGGCAACTCCACCTCGCCCGCGTACTCCCTGGCAGCGGTGATCGGCCCGATCGTGGCCCTGGCCGGGATCTACGCCCCCGGCGTGATGCTGGCGTCCT
>NZ_JBEOXU010000078.1:0-28237 GCF_040296725.1 Streptomyces sp. NPDC002044 | reverse complement strand
CGCGGGAATAGCGGATTTCCGCTGCGCTCCAATCCGCGTGAAGTGAACCCGGACCCGCTGCGCGGTCCCGGAAGGGGCGTCCGCTGCGCTCCCGCCCTGCGGCTCCGCCGCGCTGGCAAGGGCCTTGGGCGGCTCGACGGGGTGGATCCGTGGCTTGTCTTCGGGTGCGGCCAAGCCCCGCCCCCCTGCGCCCTCGCCTGCTGCGGCGTGTGGATCTAAAGGGCTGTGTGCATCATTTGATGCAGCATGTTGGAATGGCGAAAGTCTGCCACACCCTGAGGGGGTGAGTGGAACTAGTTACGGTTGCGTAACCAAATACGTGACGGCTTAGCAAGGCGAGCTTTATTCCTTGGCGAGGTACAAAAATTCTGATGGTTAGTAAGCGTCTGTCCACCGTCGCATTGTGGGAGGCGTTATGAGGATTACCCCCTCCTCGGGCGGGCCTCCGTTGGGCAAGATGTCCCCGGAGGGGGTAACCATGATCAACAAGCCAATTCTGCGCAGGAAGGCGCCGGCCGAGGTTGCGGAAGAGGTCCGGGTGTATCTGACCCGTATCAACCGGCGCCGGAAGCGGCTGCGCTCGGCCGATGAGAACTACTTGCGTGAGGTACGGACTCGGGTAGTTGAAGCGGTCTCGGCGGGGGTCGACCTCAAGGACGTCGCAGAAGCGTCCGGCTACCAGCTGACGACGGTGTCGAAGTGGGTGGCCAAGCACAGGGTGGCAGTGCGGGAGGTCGAGCTCGAGACGGCCAGGGAGCGGCTGAACAAGATCCTTGAGCGGCGGCGGCGCATGGCCGCAGCGGAGTTACGGATCTCGAGCAAGGCCAGATCGGTGATCCGGAGGGCGATGGGGGTGGGGCTCCCTGCGGAGGCCTTCGCGGACCTCACCGACTACGAGCTGCCCACCGTTAGGCGATGGTTCGCATCGGTTCGTAGGTCTTTAGAACACACCCAGCGTCGCCGGGAGATCGCCTCGGTCCGGCGGGGCAAGTCGAACCGGCCGCCCCAGCACCTGTCGCCCGTCGAGTACGACCAGTGGCTCGTCCTCGAGGAACTGCGACGCCGAAACGTTCTACAGAAACACGGTCTGCGGCCGCGACGCAGGGTGCGGGCTCCCCGGCCTGCGCAGGGAAACGGCTCGAGCCCGGGCTCCGGGGGGCACCGCCCCTTGAATCGAGGGTGACGGTGGTCACACATGCGCCTACGCGCGCGCGGACACGCGCATGCAAAGCGATCTCCGCTCCTGCTACTCACCGGTAACTGACCAGGTGGGACGGGCCGGGTGACGGTGCGTCTGGGGCTACTGTCGCTTCACTCCACTCCCGAGCGGAGCCCGACCGGCGGACGGCCTCCCCTCCGCCGAGCGTGCTCGGAGGGTTACGCCTCGGGGGTGGGTCAGAGCAGTAGTCCGCGGCCCGCCCGGGCCGGGGAGCAGGTGGGGCCTGCCCGTCGGAATCTTTGGCGGAATCGTGGCGAGCAGGCCCCTGGATCCCCTGGAGGACCCGTCCATGACGGTACACAGCCACGAGCGGCCTGAACCGACCGAGCGGCGTGGAATCGAACACATGAGCAGTGAGGTGTCCCGGCCGCGTCCGCAGGGACGCACGGCCAAGGTGCTGGTCGTGCTCCTGGCCGTGGTGACCGGCATCGCCGGCGCCCTCGCCGCATACATCGTCGGCATGCACGCAACCGCAACCGGGGCGGAACGCGTCGTCTGGGCAGCCACCACGTTCGTCGCCACGACGACCCTCGTGACCGCCCTCGTCGAGAAGACCGGACTCGTCGAGTAGCGCGGCACTCAACTCCCGACGCCAGGTCCCCAGAAGGGCGATCCCCTGTATGGCGATCTGACGGCCGAACAGGCCCCACTCCACCCAGAACCATCCCGGTGTCGTGGACAACGGCGGGGGCGCCACACAGCGCCCCCGCCGGGCCTCTTGCGTGAGCTAGGCGACGGCCTCGAAGGCCCTGCGGCCCGGAACAGCCGTTGGTACCCTCACCGACACTGGACCCGTCCGAGTCCGGAGTGACGCACAGCGGCACGGGCCAGGCTCACTTCGCCTCGTGCCCCTCAGCGGGTTCGGCATCAGGGCAGGTACAGTTTTACTTCCCCACTGGGTTTACAGTTCCCGGACGGCACGGTCACCTGGTATCCGAGTTGCCGAAGCACATCAGCGGCTTCTTCCGGTGCGTCTCGGACAGCCGCCCGCACCTGCTTGTGCCGCCAAAGGCGGATGCCTGTCTGCAATGCCTCGTCCCAGCCATCCACCGTGTCGATGGTGAATTCACGGACGATCATGAGGAGCACGTCCTCAAGGCCTGGCCGCATCCGGTGCCCGCCCACAGGAAAATGAATCTGCGACAGGCGCGGGACAGAGTCTTTCCTCGTCATCGCGGCTGGCTTTCCGCTCGCTGCCAGCCGCTGGATCCAGGCGATCTCGTCGCGGTGGGCATGAACCTGGATATGCGCGGCTGGCGGCCACTGACCATGCTTGCGTACGTACTCGTAGCGGAACAAGGGCTCCTGCTGGCCTCGGCAGAAGACCTTGACGGCAGAGTTGTCGACCGCGAGAAACTGGCCGGCCTGGTCCCAGCAGCAGAAGTACTCGACCGCCATGCTCATCTCGGCTTTCCCGTTGATGAGCAGGTCGATCTTCTTCTGGGTAGGCAGGCCGTCACCGGAATCGCTGACTGTGGTAACCCAGATCCGCTGTCCCTGGTGCACCGCATGGAAGCTCGGTGTGCCCGGCAGCACGCCCTGAAGCGTCTCGGTCAGCTCGGTCGCGAAGTCCTTCGCGTATTGGTGGAGGTCGAGTTCCTCTGTGCCACGCTCAGTCGTCACCCTCAAGAAGGTAGCCGAGGCCCTGCAGCGTGGCCCAAATGTCAGCCTCGAGCGGCGTCAGCTGATAGGTCTCCGCGCGCTCTGCGAGCTGTGCCTCGGTCAGATGGGTCTGCGCCAGCAGACGGGCTCGCCACTCTGCTACCTCCGAGCGCGTCTTGTCGATCACCGTAGGCATTGCGGTCTCCCTTCCCGAGGACTCGTGATTCTCGCAGCAGTCAAACACGGGCCACTGACACTCCGCGAAGCCGGATCACTCTCGCCACCCCCGCTCACTACCCAAAGGGATGCCCACACCCGCCCTAAACACCCCTCGCGAGGGCAGGCACAGAGACACCGTCTGGGTCTGGCCGGGGTCATCTGCTGCCAAGCCATCCACGGAAGCGTGGATGAACGGGCGGAGCAGAGCGTGAGGCGGGCCGTACGAGCGCAGGGATGGGCATTGCAGGCGCACGCCCTACCCAAGCGTTTAACACTCGTTGTACGCTCGATGTATGACTGTGGGATTCCGGCCCACACGGGCTGATAGCGAGATCATCGACGCGCACAAGCGACCAGAGGAGTCGACCTCAGACGTCCTGCGCCGGGCGCTGCGCGCACTAGACCGGCAGAAGTGGGACGATCAAGCACGCCAGGATATGGAGCGTCTCGCCGCCTCGACCGAAGACCTTTCCGACGAGCCCGACGACTGGAGCTATGGCATCGACGGCTCCCCCGTCGATCGCATCACTCCGCAAGGCGGCACCCCGGCTGAGCCCTGGTGCGACGTCATCGCCGAGGCAGCGGGCGAGGCCGCTTTGCACCCCTCCGAGGCCGGTACAGCGGAGCCCGTGATGCAGAGCTTCCAAGCTCTCTTGCGTGGCTACCTCGCTCCCTCCGAGCGAGGTCTCTTGGCGGCTGCCGCCGTCATGCCGGACGTGGGTGTCTTCACACAACTGGGTTCGCTCACCAACCACACTGAGTTGCTCAGGCGCGAGCTACGTAACCTGGGTATCGATGTGACGCCCACCCTGGCTTTGGCAGGACTTGGGAAGCATTGGCCACCCCCCTCCCGTGGGCCGTCCTCCCAGCGCACCCCTCCCCAGGAACTGAGCCAGCCGAGCCGTGGCGCTTCCTGGCGGGTGGCCCACCTTCGTACCCTCGCTGCCCGCCGGGCGGGAAAGCGGTGATCCGGGGCTCTGTCTATCCCGTAGACCTTGGCGACGCCAAGCGCGGCCGCGAACAGCGCGGAAAGCGGTACGGCATCATCCTGAGCGAGGCGCCGGAGACCTGGTCAACCGTTTTTATCGTCCCCACCTCCACCAAAGCGGTGGATACGATCTTCCGCCCCCTGCTCCACATCAACGGTCGCGATACCCGGGCACTGATCGACCAGGCCCGCACCATCGACGTTCAGTACATCATCGGTGACCCTGTCGACCACCTCAGCCGAACCGACCTCGCCCAAGTCGAATTCGCCCTCGCCAGGTATCTGCAACTGCGTCTGGAACTGGACTACTAGCCGCCCGGATCAGTCCGCATTGACAGGGCCGCTATCCCTTGACGGGTAGCGGCCGTCAGCCCTTCTGCCTTCGATCTACGGAGCGGGGGTGAACTCCACGTCGGTGCCGCCGCAGCCGGCCGCGATGTCGAGCAGCCGGTCCCGTTCCAGCTCATCCACCGCCAGGCCCCAGCGGAGCTTGGTCGCGGTCCATTCGGCGCCGTACCGGCACAGCACCTCCGACGACCCCGACGGCGGCAGCCATTCCGCCGGGTCCTGGTCGGACTTGCTGCGGTTCGAGCGGGCCGTCACCGCGACCAAGGAGGACGGCTGCCCCTGGTCGTTGGCGTACGCCTCACGGCGGGCCGGCGTCCACGCCGAGGCCCCGCTGTCCCACGCCTCCGCGAGGGGCACCATGTGGTCGATGTCCAGCGCTCCCGCCGGGGTCACCGGCCGCTCGTCGTAGTACGACCACCACACCCCGCCCGTCAGCGCGCAGCCCGGGCCGACCTCGGGAGCCTCTACCGCCTCCGCGATCAGGACCTCCATCCTGGTGTTGCAGCCGTCCGAGGCGTTGGCACCGGAGTTCCAGTGCTTGAAAGAGGTGCGCTGGTAGCCGGTCCGGTCCTCCGTCGCGAGCTGGAGGGCGGAGACGGCCACGCCGATCGGCACGATCTGTGGCACGGCGGCCGGCCGTGTCTCGGCGGCCTGGGCGGTGGTGGCGGGCAGGGACAGGGTGAGCGCCGCTGCGGCTGCGGTCGCGGTCGCAGCCCACTTCATGATCATCATGGGATGGTTGTACCGGCCCACACCCCGTCAGCAACAGTCCCCCGGCCAGGGGTTCACCCGGCCGGAGAGGCACGTTCACCGGCGAAACGGCACTGCACCGGGCCCCGGACGCAGGGGAGTCGGTCCGCGCGCTCCTTGGCTACGGTCGGCCCGGGGCCGTCTCCTGGCACCCCGGTACCGCCGTGCACAGAAGGGCCCCTGCGTCCGGGGCGGCGGCTCCTATCACGCCCCCGCCACTCACAGCCAGCAGCCCGGGAACCGCGTCGGGCGTCAGCCGCGCGGACGCCCGCCACGGCCCCGGCGCGGCCCCCAGACCGCCGGCAGGGCCACCATCAGGACCTGTGCCACCTGAGCCCACTCCGGCGCCCACGCGCTCACCACGGCCTCTACGGCCATGCCAGCCGCCCCACGGGCCGCCCAGCCCGCGAACCCACGGACCACAGACCGGACGCGCCCCGGCGCGGGCACCCCACCGCGCTCCGCCGGCTCCCGCCCGGACTCCTCACCAGCCGACCCCTCACCCTGATCTGACGTGCTCATGACAGCTCACTCCTTGCGGACAAATACGGGATCGCACCTCCGGATAGAGATGCGATCCGCACTCTGGACCAGGAAGGTATTAGCCCCGCAAGTCCGGCAAACACACAGCTCAGAGCCACGGGTGGGCGATCGGGATACGCGCTACACCAGCGGACCCTTAGCCCCGCAACCCCCAACGTCGCGACCTACGACACACCCGTCCGCAGCGAGACCCCGCAGTGCCCTCGCTACCAAATTCGAACATGCGATCTAATAGGAGGGATGTCCTCCGCACCACCCAGGAGCCGACGATGACCACCCCCGCTCACCCCGCCAGACCCCAGATCGCCACCTGGTCCCCCAGCCAGACCGGACCCTGTGCCCGGTGCCACGCCCCCACCGCGAGGTACGGCGCCCCCGCGAACCCCCTGTGTCCCGCATGCCGGGAGCTGCGGCGGGCACAGTACGGGACCTGACCGTGTCCGTGCTGCCTCCTGACCTGCCGCGCCTGCGGACTCTGGTCACCTACCTGCGCGGCGAGCTGGGGCGCGCGGAGCGGGCGCTGACCGAGGCCGAGAGCGTCCAGGCCGCCGCCGCGCGGCGGCGGCCTCCGGCAGCGCCGCCCGCGTGGCTGGTCGAGCGCGGGATAGGCACCGGCCGGCCAGCGGTCCGCGTCCACGCCGGCGGCTGCTGGGACACCGGCAAGCGATCGGCCCCCGCAACCGCGGACCAGATACGCGCCCTGCTCGCCGAGGGCGTCCCCGCGTGCACCCACTGCCGCCCCGACACCGCGCTCGGAGTACTGGAATGAACTGCCACGACGGCGGACACCCCGCCCCCAGGGTGACCGTCCATCCGCCCGACCATCAGGGCCGCCGCCGGGTGCGCTGCGACGGCCAGGACCTCGGCCGCGCCCTGAACCCCGGCGACGTCCTCGAGTTCCTGCGCCGCGCGGGTCTGGACCCCGACACCGTCCGCCTGGACGGCCCGCTCCTCGACTGGCGCGGCGGCGGACCCTCAGCGTGGCACCAGGCACAGGCCGGAGCCGAGGAGTGAACCGCCGGTGAGGCCGGGCACGCCCTGGGGTCAGACGGCGGGGGATCCGGTGTGTCGTGGCGCCGGTAGCTCCGTCCATCGCCGTGCCAGTCCAGGCGGCCGCTGTCTCGGCCGTACCCCGATCAACCCCTCCCGCAGCACCCGCGGCCGCGGTGTAACGGAGTCTCAGGCACGTCCTCCCGGCGGTCGTTCCGCTTCGGTGGCCAGGATGTCAATCAGGCGGCGCAGCGAGTGCAGTGCGAGGTCATCGGCGGGGACGTGGCGTAGTACGACGATGGCGTTGTTGTCGAGGGCGCGGAGGAGGCGGCCGGCGTAGACGAGGCCGTCGGCATCGCGTACGGCAGCGCGCATCGATTCCTCGGTCCACGGCGCTCGGGCGAGGCAGGCGGCGAACTCCAGCTCTCCGGCCGAGGCGGTCCAGTGCTTCTGGCCGTGTGCGGTCAGGAGGCGGGTGGTGTCGCGTTGCAGGACGCGCCAGGCGAGATCGGCCGGGCCGAGCTCGTCGTGTTTCCGGCTGGGTCTGCCCAACTGGCAGTGCGCGCACAAGCTCACCAGGCGGGCCGGGCCGAAGGCGGGCCAGTAGGTGACGGTGAACACCGGCTCGGCGGCCCGGTCGTCGTCCGGGCACAGGTGGCAGAACGGCACGGCCGTTGCCGGCCGCAGGGGCCAGACGTTGCCACGGGGAAAGGATGGATCAGTCACCACTGCTCAACGACACCCCCGCGCGCAACCAAGGCTCCGATCCGGACGGCATTCCCAGCCATAACCACACCGAAGCACGGCTGGCCCCCTGGGGCTGGGTCGCCGGTCACTCTGCGGCTGCGGCCGGGCCCCCGCCGAACCGGGGCACGTCATCGACGGACGCGTCCAGGCGCAGGCGCACGTACCGGATCGGGTGCCGGTAGACGCCGCCGCGGTCGATGGATGTGTCGGTGCTGATCTCGGCGACGAGGTCGGGCCGGACCAGGGTGGTGTCGAGGACGTCGCGGGTGCCCCATGCCGATGAGAACACCGCACCGGTCCATGGATGTCCGGGACCGGCCGGGGCGAGGTGCCCGGCGAGCTCACGGACGGCGTGGGGGCGCAGTGGGACGGTGCGGCCGACGGGGCGGAGGCGTCCGGTCGCATCGTGGCGGCCGAGGACGAGGAGCTGGGGGCGTGCGAGGGTGCCGGTGATGGCGCCGATGACCGCTTCGGTGGTGTCCCTGCGTCTGATCTTGGTCCAGGCCCGGGATCCCGGAAGATAGCGCTGGTTCATCTTCTTGACGACCAGGCCCTCGACGCCGGAGACGTCCGTCCACTCCTCCAGCCACTCCCTGGCCTTGGCCGGGTCGGTGGTCATGGGGCAGAGGGTCCACGGCGTGGTCAGCTGGCGGGCCGCGAACAGGACCTCGAGCCGTCGGCGGCGCTCGGCGTAGGCCAGGGCCAGCAACTCGATGCCGTCGATATGCAGCGCGTCGAAGGCAATGAAGAACGCCGGGGTCTTACCGGCGAGCACGCTCGCGGTGCGGCCGCGGGCGGCGGCCCGGCGCTGGAGCGCTTCGAAGGACAGCCGCCCGGCCGCGGTGTCCCAGACGACGAGCTCGCCATCAAGGACCAGGCCCTCGGGCAGCTGCCCGGCGGCCGCGACCAGATCGGGGAACCGGTCGTGGACCAGGGAGCCGCGCCGGCTCTGCAAGAGCAGCCGGCCGCCGGGGCCGGCGGGGGTGAACAGGATCGCGCGGTGGCCGTCGAACTTCTGCTCGGCTGCGAAGCCGCTCGCCAGGACGCGGGAGCCGGGGACGTACTCGGCGGCCTGAGCGAGCATCGGCTCGAAGGGCGGGGTGAGGACCACTCGCGCTCGGCCTCCTCCTCCGCTGCTCCGGACCTGGCACCGACAGCCTTTCCCGCCGAGGCGGCCGTCGCTTGTGGATTCGGCCAGAGGGCTCTGCCGCGTCAGGCTCCAGGGTGGCCGTCCTTCTCCTGGGCGCCGTAGTACCGTCCGTCGTCGTGTTCGCTCCACCACCTCGGCGCGCTCCTGCCGGACCTCACCGACGAGCGCAGCGCCTTGATGCCGCCCCCGTCGCACTGAGCCCGCCCGTCTGCGAGGACCTCAGCGGCGCCAACGGCACTTGAAGTGCCTGTTCCGCCTTGTCCGGGACAGGCCGGGCAGGGACAGGGGGCCGGACGCTCAGTCAGAGGGCTGGAGGAACGCCGTCTGCACGCGCAGGAGGTGAGTGTCGGGGTGGGTCGCCTCGTAGCGGTCCATGACTTTCTGGTGGCGGCCGGCGTCGAAATCACGGCAGGCCCGGTCGTCCTCTTCCAGACCGCAGGCCATCGCGAGCCTCGCGCCCTCGAGCAGGGCCTCCTTCTTCGTGGGATACACCCACACGTCCAGGCGGCCATTGCCGCTGTAGCCGCGGTGCGCCAGCGTCCACACCGCCGGCGCACGGGTGGTCTCCACCCGCCCGTCGGGACGGTGGAGCTCGGAGGAGACCTGCTGCCTGATGAAGTGGGAGTAGTCAGCCACCCCCGCACCGTACGACCCGCTCCGGATCCGGCGCAGGCCGTTCCGGTCGGTGTCACTCCGGCGGGACGCTCCGTAGCTTGCCGCGGGTCATCGTCCCTTGGGCGTCACCTGCGGACCCACTCCTCCTTATCGGGATGCCAGGTTCCGGAGAAGGCCGCTCCCAGGAGCGGTGTGACCAGCGCATCGGCAGCCGTGGCTGCCTCGTCCCAGCTCTTGCATCCCACCAGGCCGATCACGTCCCTGGCTGCCTTGACGTAGTTGGTGCGCCAGGCCGGGGCGGGCATCTGGAACGCGGCGGGCAGCCGCAGCTCGGCGGTGGTGACGCGTGCGCGGCGGTGGGCGGCTTCGCTGTGCAGGGCGTGGTGGGCTGCAGCCGCGTCGATGGTTTCCTTCTGGCTGATGAGGAGGATGTCGGCCAGGTCGCGGTAGCGGCTGGAGGGGCCCATGCTCCGCCACTCGTACATCGCGCAGATCTTGTCCGCGAGGTGGTCGACGACGGGGTAGAGGCGGACCCGCGGCCAGTTGGTGGGCCAGGGGAGGTCGGGGCGGGGCATGAGCGGGAAGTCGGCGGGGTCGGCGGTGACGTTCTTGCCGGTGACGAGGTCGACGTGGATGGAGTCCACTTTCCGGGACCCGATGTAGATGTCGAATGCCTGGTCGATGCCGTCGCCGTCGGTTCCCTGGGCTTTCATCTTCTGGGGCACGAATCGCAGGTGGTCGCCGAGGTCGACAGCGGCCCCGGCCAGCAGGGCGTCGAGGGCCTCGGCGGTCGTTCCGTGCAGGCGCTGGAGGTCGATGTCCTTGCTGAGCCGGGCGAGGGACGGATAGCGGACGAGGAGGGCCTGGCCGCCTTTCAGGAGCCAGCCGTCCGGCTCGGCGGTGAAGACGCGGGCGGTCAGGCGCTGGAAGAAGAAGCCGCGCATCATGGCCTGGACGGTCCCGCCGTCCTGTGCCACGACGCGTTTGGCGTGGTCCTTCAGGGCCTTCTCGAAGCTGGCGGGTGTGGCGTAGGTCTTGCCGCTGGTGCTGATCTCGACTCCCCCGGTGCTTGCCTCAGGCGTCCCAGGGTAGGTCCGTCCAGCCGGTGAGAGCTATTCAGATGTCGAGGTGACGTGCCTGGCTTCTTCGTCTTCCGGTTCGGATTGCGTTGTACCGGGTTCAGCTGCGGGGAGGGCCGGTTGGGTGGCCCGGGCCGCAGTCGAGGCAGCCCTCGCCAGTTCAGCAGTGTGGGCAGCAACGAGTCGTGCAGGGCTGTTGGCAGCCGCTGCTTCCCCGAAAAGCTTCGCGGTGACGTCGCTTTGAACCCCTGCAATTTGGGCCACAACAGCCCTCATCCCGTCCATCCTGTACTGGGGTGTCATATGTGCCAGCGCTTGCAGTGCGGCCTCGGCGGCGCCACCGCGGGTCATTGCTGCGGCCATCTTCTGGTCGATGTCTGCTGCGTAGGCCGCGACGGCGGAAGCGGCCCTGATCGCGTCCAGGTGCATCTGGCTGGAGTGATTGGCGGCGGCCTGGTCCACTGCCCGCCGGACGGCGTCGAGCGCGATGGCCAGGCCGGGAATCTGTGCTCCGTGGGCGAACAGGTTTTCGCTGTATGCGGAGATGGCGCGTGTTCCGGCTGTGGTGAGCTGCTCGTCTCGCAGGGTAAAGCCCGCTTCCTCCGCGAGGAAGTTGAGGAAGTCGGCCCCCGATGCCCTGGGAAGACCGTAGGCACGCGCGTAGGGCTGCACGCGTTCGGCCAGCTCGCGGGTGTCGGTGAGGCCACGCTGGTCGGCGTCGGCCAGGACGCGGCCGACATGGCCGCCGTCAGCGCGGGCGCGCAGGAGGTCACAGATGGTGCGGTCGACGGTGGTCACCGGAAGGCCGTCGATGATCGTGATGTCGCCGGCGGGGACGGTGGCCTTGTGGAGGAGGACGCCGGTCTCGCGAGTAGTGCGGCGGACCGGGACAGAGATCTCCACATGATCGGCGGGGATGTCGCCGATGTCGTAGAGCTGACAGGCGGAGGCGTGCGAGACGACCGCGGCCCTGGGCCCGTCCTGCGAACGTGCCCAGGCCAGGACAGCCGGGTCCAGGCGGAGCCAGGCCGCCTTGATGTCAAGGTGGGACGTCGGCGCTCCCCCGGGTACCTGGTAGACGCTGTGGGCCGCGCGCTGGAGTAGGTCGGCGTCGATCAGGCGTGTGAGGTCGACCCGGGAGAGCCCGGCGTCCTGCGCCTGCCGCGCGGTGACCAGACCCCACTGGTCCGGGGCAATGGCATTGAGCCGCTTGATCGCCTCACTACGCTCCATCCAGCAATAGTAACAAGCAGCGCCCTACAACGCAGCGTTTGTTACAGCTAAGGTGCAACAAACGCTGCGGCAACAGGGAGCGATCTGTAACTTTCGCTGTCACTAGGTGGGTGCTGTATCACGCTGACCACCTGGTCCTGCCTGGCACGGCGAGTGCGGGTCTGAAATCCGACCCGCACCCGCCGGATGCTGCGGTTACCCATCGGGCGGCCGGTCGCGGCAGCCCTGGGGAGCCGCAGGCACCCTCGGCGCAGTGGATCACTTGGTTGGGCATCCAAGTCCGCGCCGACGGCAACCAGCACGGACACCACCACCTATCCGATCGCGCCGCTCACGTCCCCGTCGACCTCTTCCCACGCGGAGGGCCCGAAAACGGTTTCGATTCGGTGCCCCTCGCTGTCCTGGCGCATGACTACGAGCGAGCCGCTGGGCTTGACGGAGTACGTGTAGCGGACCCCTTCGGCAGTGCTGTTGTCGTCGTTGAATTCCCGGACACGCGAGGGAGCCTCCGCCTGAACGTGAGCGGGGATCGTCGCGGGGAGCAGAGTCACCTGAACTGTCATGTCTGGACCCTACGGCCGCCCTCTGACAGCAGAAAGCTCTCTGTCGCGCCAGCACCGGTGACTGCGATGCGAAATGCCTCGTCCCCGGCAGTTGCGATGCCGGGATGAGGCTCTGTCGTCAGGAATCGGACGGGTTGTCAGTGTTCTTTTCCGAAGGCGATGTCGATGTAGTCGATGTCGGTGATCTGGACTCTGGTGAGGTCGTTTGCCCGGGCGCCACCGTCTTGGAAGTACACGTCCTTGAGTCCTTCGGCGACGATTTCGCGCATTTCGTGGTCGCTGGCGCCTTGGCCGCGGGCGTCGAGGAGGCGTTGTGCGTAGGCGGGGGGCAGGCGGACGGTCAGGCGGCGGAAGCGGCCGTCGTCGGTGGTGCCGACGGGTGCGGTGTATCCGAACCGGGCCCGCATTTCCACGGTGAGGCCGGTGCTGGTGGCCGCATTCTGGCGGCGGCGTTTGCGGACCTGGGGCTGCCAGCGGGAGCGGACGGCGGCGTCGATGCGGCTGGTGATCTCCTTGGGCGGGGTCTTCCGGTCGCCCTTGCGGTAGCGCTCCACCGAACGCTGGCTCACCCCGATCTCCTGGGCGATGGCCTTGGTGCTTTTCAGCTGTCCCATCAGGTAGTTCAGCCGGCCCTTGAGGGTCTTGGGGGGCTCGCGGGTGAACGTGTCGCGTTCCGCGTGCTCCAGTGCGTCGTCGATGTCCCCCACGGCTCTACTCCCCCTCGTCCAGGACGGTGTCGCCGCCCTTGATGTGGCGGGCCGGGTTGAGGCCCTTCTCCATGAGGTCGACCGCCCACAGCATCGACTGGACGCCTTCGATCTTGGCCAGGCCCGGTGTCGGGCCGAGGCGGAACCCGCCCGGCTGCGGCTTGCCGGACGCCGCGTACGGCAGGAAACTCAGCGGGCTGTCCCCCGGCGAGGGGTAGACGACGCAGTCGGACAGGACGGCGAGCGGGTACAGGCCCGTCAGCTTCACCATGTTGGACAGCTTGCGGTGCATGTTGACCCGGCTCTTGCTGATGACGGCGGCACGGATGTCGGGCCGCCAGGTGGGCCGCTCCAAGGCCGGCCATCGCTCCCCGTCGCGGTAGTCCTTGCCCTGCGGGCGCTCGCGGAGCTTGCCGATGCCGCCCTTCACGGTCGCCTTGACTGCGGCGAGGACGGCGGCCAGGGCCGGGTCGGTCTGCTTGTGCCGTTCCATCGCGGCGAGGAACTCCGTGTCGGACAGGTCCTTGGTGACGCCGAGGTCGGCGAGGGTGTCGACGTACGCGGTCTTGAGGCGGTCGTGCCACGGGTCCAGGTACGCGCCCGTTTCGCGCCGCAGGTACGCATCGATGGGGTGGACGTCGTGGCCCAGCTCCTGGGCGTAGGCCAGGGTGTGCGTCTGGTACCAGGCCGGGCCCGTCGGCCGGGTCCCGTCCGGTGTGAACGGCGACGGAAGGAGCGGGTCGAGGCTGATGTGGGAGAGGTCGACCAGCCAGGAACCGGGGATCTTCGGGTTGAACTTGGGGCCGGTGAAGTGCTCCGGCCCGGAGAGCCCGACGACCAGGCGGGCCGCGGCCGCGAGGAAGGCGGTGTTGAGGTCCAGGCCGACCGCGAAGGGCAGCAGGGACTCCTCATCGCTGAGCAAGTCCACCGGGCGCACCCACTGGTAGGACTCCTCGTTGAGGAACCCGCCCGTCCAGCCGGAGTTCACGACGACGGGGTGTTCGGGGGTGGCCTCCGGCGGCGCCGGGTCCACCGGCTCCGTACCCAGCGAGCCCGGGTTGTGGCCGGACACCCAGTTCCCGGTCTCCCGGTCCTGGACCGCCCGGGTGGGCGGGCGCAGCGCGGTCATCAGCTCCAGGCCGGAGACGGCTGTGGAGCCGCGGGGGGTGATGACGCGCTGGGCGTAGATGCCCAGGGCGCGGGCGATGTCGGCCGGCTTCATGTCTGCGACGCCGGGCCAGGAGCGGGCGTCCAGGGCGTCCCAGGACAGGATCGCCAGCTGCACGCACTGCCGTTCGCGGCCCTGCGCCTTGCGGTAAATCCGCGGCCACGGGCCGAAACCGCGGCGGGTGAGCTGCCACTTCGCCTTGGTGATCTGCTTGACCACCGGGTGGTCCTCGGGCAGGCGCAGGGAACGGCGCTCTTCGCGGCCCTCCAGGCGCTCGGGCAGCCCCAGCTTCACAGCGGCCGCGGCTGTGAGAACGATCAGCGGGTCGGAGTCCTTCCCGTTGCGGTGCAGCTTCGCGGCACCCAGGCGGGACTCCTGGAGGGTCCACTCGACCAGCTCGGGAACCGTGGTGGCCGGGCAGTCCAGGATGATGCCCTCGACGCCGTACGCCCGTCCGTTACCGTCCAGGACCGCGAGAGGACCGTACTGGTACGGCGCGGCGGCGATGTTCGGATTGACACGCTTGCGAGCCGGGCGCGCCGATGCCGGGCGGACAGGCGAACGCTCCGGACCGGCCGGGGCGGTGGGCGCCGCGGTGGGCGCCGCGGTGGCCTCCGCCGGAACTGGCGCCTCGGGGTCGGCCGGGCCCGCGAACGCGGCCGGGACCGGTGCGCGGGTCGGCTGCGGCGCGGGCGCCGGTACGGCGGGAACGCCGTGGGCGGAGTGCTTCGCCGCCCACCCTTTCAACAGCCGCTGGTAGGCGTCCAGGCGCGGCGGCTTCGGCTCGGAACGGCCGTTCTCCCAGTTCTTGACAGACTGCGTCGACGTCTTCAGCGCGACCGCGAGGCGGGCCTGGGTGATGCCGGCGGACTCACGCAGCCGCGCCCGCTCCGCCGGGGGCGGGAGCTGCGGCTCCTCCTCCAACAGAGCGTCGACCGACGCGAACAGCTCTTCCTCAGATGCCATATCTGTCTACCTCCACCAAAAACCCTAGCAACACTTACCCTTTTGTGTAACCCATTTCTTTAACCCGTCCGGATAGACTCCTCCGGCGGTGGTTGACGCTGCCAACAGGCTGCGACCGAGATGTCGTCTGCCACAAGAACGCCAGTGGGTCGTGCCATCAAATGTCTGTGGTTTTGCCATGAGATTTGTCAGCGGCGGCTTCGGCGACCCGACAGGCGGAGACAGGGAGTAGGGACACGGGGCAACCTCACAGTGCTTGCCGCTCGTCACGACTGGTATGACATCGCCGCCCTTAACCCGGCTCCCCGCCCCGACCTGGCCGCACTGTGGCGAGGACGCGACCACAGTCGATCCGGTCGGCTGCCGCGGTCGACAAGTACCAGGAGAGTCCCTCTGCCTGGCGCACCTCGCACCCGCCACGCGAGCTAGGTACCTGGCAGCGCTGTCTCCGGGTGACGACATCGATCACTGCGGCACCACTTTCGCCGGCTCCCTGCTGAACGAGCTCCTCGACGTCCTCCGCGACCCGACTTCCGGCCGCCCTCACATCGGCAGAGCTCTGTTCGACGGCGCGACGTTCTCCGCCAACGCCACGTTCGACGGCGCGACGTTCTCCGCCAACGCCACGTTCGGCCGCGCGACGTTCTGCACCGACGCCCGGTTCCACGGCACGATGTTCTCCGCCGACGCCCGGTTCGGCCGCGCGACGTTCTCCACCGACGCTATGTTCGGCGGCGCGATATTCTTCGCCGACGCTCTGTTCGGCCGCGCGACGTTCTCCGCCAACGCTCTGTTCGGCGGCGCGACGTTCTCCGCCAACGCCCGGTTCCACGGCGCGACGTTCTCCGCCGCGCCTTTATTGGGGCCGTTGGTATGTCAAGGACGTCTAGATCTTTCCGGTGCGGCGTTCGTGGCACCGGTGACCATCGAGGCTGCGGCTGTAAAAGTGCGATGCGTGCGCACACGGTGGGAGTCGACGGCGGCCTTGCGGCTGCGGTACGCCGAAGTAGACCTGTCGGACGCGGTGGTCACACAGCCGATCGCGGTCACCGCCCACACTGCCCCCTTCGCCACGGGCAGCGTGACCGTTGTCGACGAGACCACGCTGACCGACACAGCCGGCGTACAGCTTGACCCTGGCGTACGTATCAGCTCGCTGCGCGGAGTCGACGCCGCCCATCTGGTGCTGACCAACACGGACCTGACCGGGTGCCGATTCTTCGGGGCGTTCCACCTCGACCAGCTACGGCTGGAGGGCGAGACCGTCTTCGCCCGCACCCCGACCGGGACCGATGTGCGCCGGGGAATCCCACTGCGGTGGACCGACCGCCTGGCCCTGGCCGAAGAGCACCACTGGCGCGCCCTGCCCGACCACCGCCCGCGGCTGCGCGCCGGATGGACCCCGGCCCCGCCGCAGCCAGGCCCCGCGGCGTGCCCGCCGGGTCCGCCCGCTCTGGCCGCGCTTTACCGTCAGCTCCGCAAAGCCTTCGAGGACAGCAAGGACGAGCCCGGCGCCGCCGACTTCTACTACGCCGAGATGGAGATGCGCCGCCTTGGGACCCGGTCCCCTCGCAACCGGGCGGAGCACGGGCTGCTCACCGGGTACTGGGCCCTGTCCGGCTACGGCCTGCGCGCCTCCCGCGCTTTGGCCTGGCTGCTGCTCGCGATGGCCGCCACCGTCCTGGCCATGATGCTGTGGGGCCTTCCCTCAGACGATCCGAAACCGGAATCGACCGGGACAGTGACCGGCCAGGCCATCCGGCTCACGACCGACACCCCAGCCCCCGTCAACCCTTCAGGTCCGCTGCACAAGCGTGTCTCGACCAAGCGGTTCGAGAAAAGCCTGCGAGTGGTGCTGAACTCCGTGATCTTCCGCTCCTCCGGCCAGAACCTGACCACCCGCGGCACCTACACCGAGATGGCCTCACGCCTGACCGAACCCATCCTGCTCGGCTTCGCCGCCCTCGCAATCCGAGGACGTGTTAAACGCTGACTCGCTGACACCTCTAGCGGCAAAACGACTGACGTTCGTGTGGCAGACGACACGAGAGGTCCCGCCGGGCTGCACGCGACACGGGGCGGGACCGGCGCGGCCGCGCCCAGCTCCCAACCGCCGCGCACCTGATCGCTGTACGGCCGCGTACGGGCCTGCCGGGCGATCGTGCGGCGGGGGGCCCCGGGGTGCCGGGGTTCGTGGCCGTACGGGCCGCCTGCGGCCGCGAAGGGATCAAGAACGGACCCTCGCCCCGCGGGGCAAGGTCATCAACACTTCGCTCTCGTGCCGGCCCAGTCGGATCCGGCCGTGCCTCCACGCCGGGCCCCGTGATGCCCAGTGCATGGAAACCCTGCTCCTCCCCGATACCGCAGCGCCGGGTGTCGGGGGGTTACCGGCCGGTGAGCGCGCCAAGTCTCTCGGCGGTCCGCCGTTCCCGTGCCGCGGCCTGCTCCGCCTTCCACGCCTGCCACTCCGGGTTGCGAAGCGCGGTGTCCCACGCGGCGAGGTCCCTAGCCTGCTCTTCCTCGACCGGGCCGTCATAGTCGGGCTCTTCCTCGGCCTGGCCGTAGCCGGACTCCGGCGGCGCCTCGATGCGCACACCGAACGGGGTGGTGTGGAGCGCTGCCGGTCCGAAGGGCGCCGGATGCCGGTCCTGCCAGCCGGTCATGTGCTCGATCACCTGGTGGTCGAGCATCGAGCCGTACATGCCGCGGGCGGTCAGGAGCAGGCGGAACCGCGCCTCCTCGGTCTCCGCGGCCTGCAGCCAGCCCTCCGTAGTGGCCATCGCGGCCGCCCGGGACGCTGCGTCCGGCGGAGCCGGGTCCCCCAGGGCGTAGCGGGCAGCGGCCTCGGCGGCGGCCTCCTCGTCGCGGCGCCGGTCCTCGCCGCGCTTGATGCAGGCCCGGCACTCCCCCGTCCCGTCCAGCATGATGCCGTCCTCGCACGAGGGGTCCGGGCAGTCCTGCACGAGCAGCGCCGTGGCGAGCCACGACGACCGGTTGATGATCCGGTCGCAGCCGTCCGGGGCCTCAGCGCTCCGCCGGGCGGCCTTGCAGCCGGATGCAGTGCAGCGGTCGCACCCGCGGTAGTCGGCGGCGGAGCGGGTGTCCGCCTTCTCGCCGAACCAGCGCCGGCCGATCCGGGCGATCACCTGTTCCGGCGTCCGGCTCGGGATTCCCTCAGCCCCCATCAGCAGGTCGTTGATAGCGCGGTGCAGCCCCGGGTACAGCCGGGTGCCCTGGCGGGCGACCGCCTCGGGGATCGCGGCCCGGGCCTCAGCGAAACCGGGCGCCTCCTGACGTGGCCGGGTCTTCACCGTGGCCGGCTTCGGGGACGAAGGCTTCATGCGCTGGGGAGGGAGGGTCTTGTCGGACGCGGCGGAGCCGCCTGCTGCCCCGGCGCTTTCAGCAGCCGCGCTCTTGCACACGCCCGCACGTGCGTAACCACCCGCACCATTGCCTACGGCGTCAGCCCCATCATCTTGCTCACTTCTAGAACCCTTCTTGTAATGGGGTCCAGCTGACGCGGCCACCCCCGTCCAGCTGACGCGGCCACCCCCGTCCAGCTGACGCGGCCACCCCCGTCCAGCTGACGCGGCCACCCCCCCCACCAGGTCGTTCTCCCGGGCGTGCTCCTCCTCGGCCTCCCTCATCCGGGCCAGCGCCCGCTGCGCCCACCACTTGCCGTCCATGAGCGTGTACTCGGACGCCAGACGCCCGCCGTTCTCCTCGTCGTACCGCTCGGTGATCAGCAGCAGCCCGTCGTCAGCCATCTCCGAGACGTTCGCCGCCACCGTGCTGCGCCCCAGCCCCGTGCACGCGCACAGCTCCTTGTACGTCGGCGGCCGGTTGCTGCTGATGCGCGTCTTGCCGTGAACGAACGTGGCCACCGCGGCGTACACCGCCTTGAAGTTCGGCGACTTCTCCCCGCTGGCCACCGTCGGAGCGTCGAGCTTGATGAAATCGAACCCGGGATCGCGGTAGACGCGGGGAACGTACGGGCCCGGCTGGCGGGGCGGCCAGGGTTCGCCGGCCGCCAAGGCCGCGGTACGCGCTTCAGCCCGCTCCAGGGTCCGGCGGGCCCACTGCTCCCGGTCGGTCAGGTGGTACACGTTCGCGTCCAGGCTGCCGTCGCCGGACGGCTGCGGGGCGATCAGCAGCAGCTCGCGCTCCACCAGCTCCCGGTTGGCCTTGTCCACGGTGTCCACCGAGCGCCCGATCCGGGCCGCGATCGAGGACCGGTAGGGCAGGAGCGCCCGGCGGGCCTCCTCGGAGAACCCGGCCGTCGCTTCTGGGCTCAGGGTGGTGTGGTCCTCGACGTTCGCGAACGTGGCCAGGGCCATGTACCCGGCCTTCACCACCGGCTTGCACTCACCATCACGCCCCAGGCGGGCGTCGAACTCGATGTAGTCCAGGCCGATGGAAACCTCGCCCGGACGGAAGACCTGGGAACTCACAGGGCACCCCCGACGCTCGAGAGCGAAGACCGCGGGCTACCGGACAGGGGCGACGGGTGTGAGAAGACAGAAACGCTGCGGCGGCAAAAGACATCAGATGTGGATGCCATACCCATAGATGTGTTCCCGAGGGGAAGCGTGTGACCTGGTGCAACAAGAAAGATCGGAAGCACCAGCCAACCCTCCCACGGCACGCCTACCAGCCGGGCCGCAGAGCCCTGGATCGGGGGCTGTACGCCAGCCGGGCGCATAGGAAGCTTCGGCCCGATGGGCAGGACGGGGGCGCCAGTAGGCGCGGGAGGGACACTGCTTGAAAGGGTGGTCACACCTGCTACAGGTGCGAAATCGACGCCCGGTGTGACACCTGAGGCGAAGAATCTGAGAACCGCGGCGGCCCGGGGCCAGCGGCGAGAGTGAAGCGAGCGGTGCATCTGGTGGGTCTCCCCTTTGCGGGGAGTCGTGCCAGCGGTGTGACCAGACAGGGACCGGGGATAGTGGCCTCCGGGTGAAGGGACCCTTATCCTGGGTACTGGTGACCACGCAGGCCCTCGGGCCTACGGGCATCACCCCCGGCGAGGTCACCTCACCGGACACGACTCGGATGGCCTGGAAGCTGAGCGAGTCGGTTGCTGTATCGAGGCCGTTCCTGCTCCAACAGGGACGGCCTTGGGCATTTCTAGGGCACAGCTGTGGATGTGACCGTGTCAGGGTGCTGCCGCGCGAGACTCGAAAGAAGACTGCTGTAAGCCCGGCGTCTATCGCCTCGAGGCTCGTTGAACCCGGTTTCCCATCGAGCAACCTGGACCCGCCCGACACCCAGCGCTGCGGCTACCTGGGCTTGAGTGAGTCCGGCAGCTCGCCGAAGCCCTCCACGAACGC
Organism: Streptomyces sp. NPDC002044; assembly: GCF_040296725.1. Lineage (NCBI taxonomy): Bacteria > Bacillati > Actinomycetota > Actinomycetes > Kitasatosporales > Streptomycetaceae > Streptomyces > Streptomyces sp. NPDC002044. Next base: position 8,020 of record NZ_JBEOXU010000078.1, on the reverse strand, counting down.
TTGCTGCGGGCAACCACACCGCTTGCGACAGCAGTGCCTGTACGGCGCGATCATGCGTTGTCACTGCACACCCCCAACATCATTTCGCCGAAACGATACACAGCTGCTACGCCTTGCGAGCCCCAACGACGCCATGTCGCAGTTGCATTCTCAAAGAGGGAGGTTGTCGTAGGACAGCTGGATTCGGTCAGCGGGAGCTACGGCACGGAGTACTTCGAGAGGCTGTTCGGAGGCGTCGAGGGTGAGGCGAGTGAGGGTGAGTACAGCGACCCGTCCGCCGATTCGGAGCTGCGCGGCTTCTGACTCCGTGGGCATCCTCACGCCAACTGTTTCCGTCGCCTTGGCTGGTCGGCGGCCAGCGGCTGTGAGGGCGCCGTACACCCCACCAACGACCTTTCCGGTGCTATCGAGGCCGGCCGACTCGGCCAGTGCTGCGGGGTACCAGGCGTGCTGCAACTGGACGATGTCAGCAGGGCGGATGAGTGCGCGGCGGACGCGGTACACCAGCTCGTCGCCGTTGCTGAGGTTGAGGAGAGCGGCGGTGTCGGCGTCCGCTTGCACCCGCTCCACAGAGACGAGTTGCATGTCGCCGTCCAGCCCTTGGGCAGCGGTGGCCGTTTCCCAGGGGCCCAGTGCACCGCCAGGCGCTAGCACCGCCCCGTAACGGCTAAGTGGAATCTGTACAGCCACTCGCGTTCGGACCACTGTGCCGGCGCGCTTAGACGAGTAGACCAGCCCTTCGTCGGCGAGCGCGGCGATTGCCTTGGTAACCGTCGCCTTGGACACACCGTGTGTGGCCATCAGTTCCGCGTTGGTTGGCAGCTTCGCGCCCACGGCGAGCTCGCCTGCGTAGATGCGCTGACGGAGCTCGGCGGAGAGGTCTCCGGAACTAGTCATGGGTTTCACCTCCGTGTAGGTCGGGGCCACACGGCCCACCATATCGCCTAGTCGTTATTGACAACACGCGGGGGGCGAGGCATTCTCATTAATGCCTAGGCAATAAGCGATGGCTGGTCGACAGGCTCGACCTGGTCAGACATGCGCCTGGGTGAGAAGGTCCCGCCCTGCGAGACGCAGGTGCCCGGCCGGTGTGTCCGCACCGGCCGGGCGGCGGCTGTGGTGTTGCACCCCCACAGCCGCTGTCGGGTGGTCCGTTGTGAGGGGACGCCGACGTGGTGATGGTGACAGAGGTATTGCGCAGGTGGCGGGCGCAGCGCTGTGTGCGCGGCGCTGTGGTGCGGACGAGGACGGTTCTGCCGACTCGCTCATGCACTACGGCGCTGAACGAGCCGAGTTCACTGGTTCCGGGGGCAGTTGGCCTGGGCGGGGACGAGTTGCGGGTGCGGGCGTGGCTGATGGCGCGCCTGGACGGTGTGGCATGAGTGCCCCGAGGCGTGACTGGTTGGACCAGCTGTGGGAGTGCAAGGACCTGGCCCCGGCTTCGGTGGTGCGTCAGGAGCGCTCCGACGTGGCGGCCTGTGTGGGCGCGGATCCGCGGTTGTTCTTCCCGAAGCCGCAGGAGACGACGTCGGGCGCGGCTGTTCCGTCGGAGTCGGAGCGGGAGGCGCTGACGTTCTGCGAGGAGTGCCCGGTTCTGGCTTGGTGCCTGGCGAGTGACCTGAAGCAGTCCTCCACCCCTTCGAAGATCATCGGGGTGCGTGGGGGGATGCGGCAGTCGGACCGGCGGGCGCTGTACGTCCGGCTGTTCGGCCGGCGGCCTCGTAACGGGGCGGTGGCGCAGTGAGCAGCACCGTTACGGGTCGCGCCGCGAAAAAGAGGGCGCGCCGTGCCGCCGGTACGGGTGCGGCGGCTGCCTCGCGGAAGGTCAGGAAGTCGGAGCGGGCGGCCAAGGGCCGCTCTCTGGGGCGGTCCACGGTGCGGGCGGTCCGGGGCCAGATCAGTCCTGCCGAACTGGCCGAGGCGATCCGGTCCGCGTTCACGGAGTCGGTGCCGAACGGCCGGTGGCGGTGGCTCGCCTTCAACGGCACGGCGGCCGTGGCCGGTCACGGGCTGATCGCCCTGGGCACCGGCAACGCGCGGGGGCTGGAGCCGGTGATGGGGGCCGTGATGCTGTCGCTTCCCCCGTGTGGTGCGTTCGTCGTGACGCTCGGCGCCGCGTACGGGGCGTACCGGGTGGCGAGGCCGCTCCGGGGCCTCCTCGGCCCGTTCGCTGCGCTCGCACCCCTCGGCGCCGCGATCGGCGCGGTGTTCTGGGGCCAGGGCACCGGGCCTCTGATCGCCGAGTTCCTCGCGTGGTCCGCGCCCTGGTCCACCCTCTTCGCCCCCCTGACCGTGGCCGGGGCGGCCGGCGGACTGTGCTGGCTCCTGCTGGACTCCCGGTCCGCCGGGCGGCGGCTCCCCTTGCGGTGGCTGGCCAGGATCCCCCTCGTCACCGTCGTTCTCTCCTCCCTCCTCTACGCCCCCGGAGCACTGCTGTGACCCCGAACCTGATCATCGCCACGGACGTCGTCCTCGCGGCCGGGCCCGTCCTCGGAGGCATCGGGGTGACTGGCCTCGCGGTCGCGGACGGGTACCTGCTGCTCCTCGGCCTGCGCGGTGCCAAGCGCATGAGCCTGACCCGCGACAAGGCCGCCGCGATGGGCATCGTGTTCGGGGTCCTGGCCATCGCGACCGGCGGCACCATCGGCCAACTGGTCGGGGGCGTGGCCACGGTGCCGACCAGCATCGGGCAGGGCATCGACTTCGGGGCGTCCGATCTGGCCCCGGCCGCTATCGCGGTGCTCCTCGGGATCACGACGTTCGTGCCCGACTGGAAGAAGCTCGGGTGGCCGGCCCTGTTCGGGATCTGCCTCGGGGCCTCGGCCGCGAACATCGGCGGCCTGTGGCAGATCGCGAACAACCTGGTGATGCTCCTCGCGGACATGATCGGCAACCTGTGAGCGCCTCCGGGGAGATCCGGGCGGTGACCGCCGGGTCCCTAGGCGTCGCACGGATGTGGTGGCGCGGGTCCCTGGTCATGGCCGGGTGGGCGTGCCGGTGCGCCGGGCAGGGCCTCGCCCTCGGATGGAAGGCCGCCAGCACGGACGCGGGAGCCGTCGCGGAGAAGCGGAGCCGCATCCGGGCGCAGCGTGTCAAAGCGCAGGAGCGTGCGGAGAAGGCGGGGAAGGCGTCCACGCTGCCGGACCCCGAGGCGCCGATCATGCTGGAGCCCGGGTTCGGCAAGCGCAGCTTTCTGGCGGCCCTCGGCACGGTCGTCATGGGCGGCGGCCTGGCCCTGGTCATCGTCGGCACCGGCGCGTCCGTCCTGGTGCCGATGATCCCGGACCTGACGGCCTGGCGGCCGGTCATCTTCGGCGGGGGATTCGTGGCCTGGTCGGCGGCCGCTCTCATGCTGGCCCCTCCCCTGACCCCCGAGAACGATCATGAAAAAGGTGCGGCGGGGGAGCAGGGCGAGGGTGACGTCCAGGAGGACCAGGGGGAGCAGGAGCAGGCTTCCCCGGCCCACCCGGGCGCAGCGCTGCTCTGGCACGTGATCAGGGACCTGTCCGACGCCGAGTTCAGCAAGCGGGCCGGGGTCCACCTGGACGTGATGCTGGACGGCGCCATCGCCTCCGGCCTCCTTCCCCAGGACACCGAACAGACCAAGTTCCGGGCGTGGCTGGAGGCCGCCGGAGTCCCCACGGTGGAGAAGCTCGGGATGCGGATCGAGGGCAAGCCCACGACCCGCGTCGGGGCCCGGGTGGACGCCTTCATCGCGGCCCACGGGGCCAGCCCCACGGCCCTGCTCCAGAACCCCCCGGCGGCCGGCGCCAGGGGCCCCGCCCCGGCCCCGGGGGAGGACCCCGTCAGCACCCTCGCAGCAGCCCCCGTCCCGGCCCGGGCGGAGGCCCCCGCAGCGGCCTTCCTGACCCTCATCCCCGGGGGTCTGGCGGCCCCCGCTCTGGCACCTTCCCAGACCCCTTCCCCGGCCTCTCTCCAGGAGGGGTCCCAGGAAGCCCGATAGACCGGCCGATCGCGCCGCTGACCTGCGGTTCTATCGGTACCCCTAACGCCCCCTTACGGGAGGTCTATCGGTCTCCCAGCCCCCCGAAAGCGCCCGGCCCCGAGAGGGGTTCGGGACACGTAAAAGCCCGCCCCGGGCCACCTACCAAGCATCCCGGGACGGGCGAATCCACCCAGAAGATGGAGACGCCATCATGGCACTTTTCCGCAAAACGATCAGCCAAAGCGATCTGGCCGCGGGCCAGAGCGACACCGACCGCGCCCGACACGGCAAGTCCTACTCCGCCGGCACCGGCGGCTGGACCGAGACGGCCGCGGACCGCCCCACGGCCGGCACCGGCACCACCGACCAGGACGCCTCCGGCGCCCGGAAGTGGTGGAAGTGATGGCGCGCCACACCGCCCCGGTCTGCCACGGCCGGAAGATGCGCTACGACGCCAAGACCAGGCAGTACGTGTGCCGCACGTGCGGCGGCTGGACCACCCGCCTGCTCCTCGCCCTCGGGGGTGCCCGGTGAGCGCCGAGCAGCAGGCCGCAGCGGCCGCCGAAGCGGCTGCAGCCGCCCGGCGGGCGGAGCAGATCCGGCAGCAGACCGACGCCGAACTCCGCCGTCACGGCCAGGCCATGGCGGGACTGAAGCCCCATGGCTGACCAGTCGCCCCTGCCGGTGAGGCCCTCCCCGCACGAGCGGGACGGCCGTACCGAGCAGCAGCAGCAGCCGCCGGCCCGGCCGCACCCGCAGTCCGGTTCCTGACCCGGCTCATCGCCGCCGCAGAAGAGCACCCCTCGAGGCGGGCCACTGCGGCGGCACCCCTCCCGGCGGCCAGGAACACACCTTCCTGGCCCGCCCCCTGACCACCTCTCGGAGGTATCGGTGACGACGCACCACCCGCTCCACGACCTGACCCGTCCCACTGTTCCCCTCGCTCCGGCCGGACGGGCCGCCGCTCCGGTTGGGCGGGCCGGTGCTCCGGCTCCGCACCGCAGGGGGGAGACTGCCGGGATGAGTGACACGCTGACGGACGGCCAGACCATGGGCCAGGGGGTGGCCATGGCCCCGGCCGCTCCGGCCACGGCCGGGGCCGCTCCGGCCCCACGGCCGAGCGCTCCGGGCGGACCGGAAGCCGCTCCGCCCCCGCCACGCCAGGGCGGCCGGGATCGGCCGGGGCTGGCCGGCCAGAGGGTGGCCGTGGCCCCGGCCACCGGCCATGCGGACCCGGCCACGGTGGCCGCCCCCCAGGCCGGAGCCCGGGCCTCGCGGTGGCTCGCGGTGGCCGCCCTGACCGGCATGATCCCCGTGGCGATCATCGGGTTCGCCGCCTCCTACACCACGGTTGCGGACAAGGCCGCGGCCGCCGGGTTCGCCGGCTGGCTGGCTCCGTGGATCCCGATCGGCCTGGACGGGGCGATCATCGGGTTCCTGTCCCTGGACCTGTACATGACGCGCCGCCGGACGCCCTGGCCGTTGCTGAGGTTCGCCGCGCACGCCATGACCGCGGCAACCGTCGTCATCAACGCGGCCGCCGGCGCGGCCGTGGCCGTGGCCACCGAGGGGGCGGCGGGCGCCGAGGCGCTGCCCGGCCCGGTGCGGGTGTTCTGGCACGGACTGATGCCAGTGCTGTTCGTGGTCGGTGTGGAGGCTGCGCGGCGGCTGATCGTGCACGCCGTGCAGTTGGAGGACGGGACGGCTATCGACCGGATCCCGCTGCACCGATGGGTGCTGTCCCCGTGGAAAACGCCGAAGCTGTACCGGGAGATGCGGCTGGCGAACATCACCAGCTACCCGGAGATGGTGGAGCGCAAGAGGGCGTTGGAGGGCTACCGGGTGTGGCTCAAGCAATCGCTCGGCGGAGACCTGTCGAAGGCGACCGATGAGCAGAAGCTGCCCATGACGATGGCGGCCCAGGGCTACTCCGTGGAGGAGGCCCTGGCCCTCCCGGCGAAGTGGGAGGCCGAGGCGGAGGAGCGCGAGCGCGCCGAGGCGGAGCGCCAGCGTGCGGAGGCGGAGCGGGTCCGTATCCAGCAGAAGGCAGACCGGCTCCGCGTCCTGGAGGACGACGCCGACGTCGAAGTCGCCACGTACGAGAAGCGGACGCGGCTGGGGACGGCGGCCGCGAAGGCGGAGGCCGCGCAGGCGCAGGCGGAGTCCGAAGCGGCGGCCGCGAAGGTGGCGGCGGAGCACCGGCGTACGGCGGCGGAACGGCAGTCCCTGGCGGAGGCCGAGGCGATGCAGTCGGAGCAGGCGGCGGCCGCGCGCCGGAAGGCGGCCGAGGATGCCGAGGCGGCGGAACGGGCCGAGGCGGAGGCGGAGCGCCAGCAGGCGGAGAAGGAGAAGGCGCGGGCGGAGACGGCACGCTGGGCGGCGGAGACCAGCCGGCAGGCTGCGGCGGCCGAGCGGGCCGAGGCCGAGAAGGCGGCGGCGGAGAAGGCGGCGGCCGAGGCCGAGAAGGCGACCGCGGCCGTCCGGTATGAGAAGGCCACGATGGAGGCGCGCGCCCAGCAGGCCGAGGACTACGCCCGCTTGCTGCCGCGTGAGCGCAACGAGCGGCTGGTGGCCCGGATGCTTCTGGCGGCCGGGGTGAACTGGGAGATGGCCGACAGGGAGATGGAGGCGGTTCCGCTCGGCGAGATCATGGGCGCGCTGAACCTGAAGCAGACCGCGGCCTCGGACACCCGCAAGGCGGCAGCGGCCTTGCTCATGGGCGGGTACCGGGCGACTACGTTCGAGCTGATGATGGACGGTCAGCAGTCCTGACTCGGCACATGATGTTGGGCGGCACCTTCCCCGAGTGCCGCCTTTCGTCGTCGGGTCAGGGCTGCCCGCTCCACCACCGCCTGCGGGGTTCCGCCACCGGATCTGAGGCCGGCACCGGCTCGGCGGCGGGGACGCCCATGGTCTGGCCGGGCACGGCCGGCCTCTCGGGCCGGGGGAGTGCGGCACGCTCCGGCGCCGGGCTGAGCGCCGCCACCGCCCGCTGGAGGTCCGCGATCCGCTCGCCCCGCTCCGCGAGCTGCGCCCGCAAGTGCTGTACCTCGGCGCGCGCCAAGGCGAGCTCGTGCTCGGCCCGGAGCCGTTCCAGCTCGGCGCGGAGCACGGCCGTGTCCGGGCCGTCGGACCCGGCCGTGGTGACCGGCCCGGCCGGAGCTGTGGTCGGGGCGTCCGCTGGAGCCGGGGCGTTGAGCCGGTAACCGGCGGCCAGCAGCTCATCGATCGGGATCATCCAGCCGCGCTTGGGGTCCTGTACAGAACCGGGCAGATCACCGGCCTCACGGCTGCGGCGTACCGTGGTGCGGCTGACGCCGCACGCGAGGGCGGCCTCCCTCTGGGTCAACATCGGGCGGGTCATGCGTCCATCCTCCCTGCCGCAGATCACGGACCAGCAGCCGACCCACCGTGCCGCAGCTGTCCCGAGGCGTCCCCAGCATCGATTAGATGATCTTGAAGTCGGTCGTTCCCCGGTTGCCCGCCGGGCCCGCTTCGCGGATCCGTAAGTCGATGTGCGAGATTCCGCTTATCTCCTCCGATTGATAGATGTCTAGACCTCTTGGGCTCAATAAGCGCCCTGAAGGTAAGAGATGCATGTGATGGACGTCACATTTAAATGAAGTGTGCAAAAGCTCTAAAAGGTGACTTATCGCATGCGCAGTGACTCATATGGTGCTGTCATGCCTTACAGCACCCCGCCTTGGCCGACGAGGTAGGTTGCGCTGCCTCACGACTGTCAAGAGTCCTCGAGACCGCTTGGCACCCGCCAACTCATCCTCCGGTTCAAGGGAGCTGACGCTCCTGCAGTCGGCTCACCCCGCTCGGATGGGGACCGCCCGTCCTCAGAACGTGGTGACGAAATCCCTCCCCCGTAGCGGACTCTCGCCCAGTCACGCCCATCAATGAGCTGAACCGAGGAGTCCCTTTGCCCTGCTCGTCATGACGAGCAGGAATGTCTGAGAGACGCGGAACAGCGAAGCGCTGCTCTGAGTTTGTGCGTCCTGCTGGGCATCGGCTGGTTGCGGGTGTTGAAGCATGTTTTAGGCGCTGATTGGGATGTGGCATTGGCGG